>PEWR01000002.1 GCA_002779395.1 Ignavibacteriales bacterium CG07_land_8_20_14_0_80_59_12 | reverse complement strand
GCCGGCAGGCAGGCAAGTGAGTGGCGAAGGAATGTCGGAAGGTGTGGCAAGTGGCCTGCTTCGCTAGACCTGCCTTCGCAACGGCGTCTCTGACGGCTTTCTGAACCAGTGATTCGTCAATGTGATGGCGACCTTGTTCCCTTGTCTTGGGATTGATCCACCGGTTTTCCTGGGGGAAGACCCATTGCCACCGGCAGTCGCTTGGCGCGTTGGGGTACTTGCGATCGAGTGCGTCGGGCATTCGAACGCGGCCCCAGCCCTCAGACAAGCCTCGCTCGGGGATCGCTCGGTTGAAGCAACGCATAGAGGCCAAGGAGAAATGCGATGAAGATAGTATAAATGAGAAGCAGGGTCTTCCCGGAAAGCTTCAGCACGATCACCCCCGACCTGAGGTTGGCCGTTTCTCGAGTGATTCGAATGACAGTTGAGAATTGTGAGCATAAGAACCGACAAAACCAAACGGTGCCGCCAGGAGCTAGCCGTCAAACTGGTAACGTGGGATCTGAGCACGACCCCTCGAAGCCTCCACGTTGCGTGCCCATCAGCGCAAAACGAGACGCGTTGCATCTTTGAGCGGTTTTCTCTTTATTGCTTCATCCTCAGCTAAGATGGTGCCGCGGCATGGTGAGCCACCCCAAGGGAGCCTCAGGAGCGCGGAGCAATTGATGTTATTCCTCCCGCTGTCAGCCATCCTTACCTGCCGCGCGTGCCGGTTCTCAACCTCTACAGGCACGCTCGCCCGAGAAATGACGTTTGTCAAATGCCAAGTCCGATAAGGCGTCGATGACGAAGGTCGTTGTACTTATCGGTATCCTGCTCGGAGCAGTCCCGCCGGCCACCGCCCAGACGCTCCGCGTCGCGACTGTCAACGTCTGGTCCGGTCTTGACTACAACGGCACGTGGTCGATGGGCGATTACGAAGGCGACAGCGTGCGCGAGCTCCGTTTCAAGATTCTCGTGAAAGAAATTCGCTCTCGCTCCATTGACGTCGTTGCGCTGCAGGAAGTGAATCCAACTCGCGCCTTCTCAAAGCGCCTGGCGAAGGAACTCGGCTTCGACGAGATCCACCAGGTGTGCAATGGTGGGATGAAACTCCTCGGTCTCGGCATCCCGACCAATCTGACCGAGGGGATCGCAATCCTTGCACACCCCCGGCTGCAGCTCAGGGAACGGGAGGTGTTCAAGATACAGGGAGGGTTCGGCATCTACGGTGATATCGCAACGATCCATTTCACCGAATCCAACTTCGCCCTCGTCGGGACAATCAAAGTTGAAGACCGTCCCATCGTCGTCACCAACGTCCACCTCAAGGCGACCGTGCCGCTCCGGATGGCGGACACACTCGAAGCGCGGCACCGCACAGGCCGCATCACGGACGAATCGTACGCGGAGCTTCTGGAGCAGTTGAAGGATGAGGCCACCGAACGCGAAGAGTCGTTCCGATCCTTTCTGGACGAATTTCACGACAGATACGCAGAGACTCCAGTCATCCTCCTCGGTGATTTCAATGCAGAGCCGTCGTCGCCGGAGGTGCAGTCCCTCGAGGACGAATGGAAATACGCCGACGCTTGCGGACTTGCGAGGAATGAAAGCGATACGTGGTCGGCATCGCGCAACACGAACGCAAGGTTCTCTGCCGAGCCGGAACTGGCGCGCGGCGAGAAAAAGGGGGAATATGATCTGCTTGCTTCAGCCTACGATCTGAATGATCGCCTCATCGACTATGTTTTCCTCAACCGGTTCTTCGACAGCAGCGCCGTCAAGGGCGCCGGCATCTTTCTTGACCAGCCAAAGGATGGGCTCTTTGCATCCGATCACTTCGGGGTGCTGGCAGAGATCCGCCCTGCCGGGTTATTGCGGAGTGTCCCTCCCGTTTCTCCCCATTTCGCACCGGTTGCGAATTCCTCCATCGAGGGGTTCCCCATCTTCTCCTACGATACTGACGTCGGACTCGGGTACGGTGCGAAAGGGTTCTTCCTCAATCAGTTAGGATGGAATGAATCGTTCGACGTGACACTTTTCAACAGCGTGAAGATTGAGCGTTGGTACCGGTTCGTCTTCTCCGTTCCTGACTTCGAGCTGAGGCAGGGGAAGATATACCCGCTCGCCGTCGATCTCACTGTCGACTACGACAAGTACCTGAAGGCGAATTTCTTCGGGCTCGGGAATTTGTCCCCCGCATCGCCGAAAGAAACCTATGTGCGCAACCCGCTCGAGATCAGTCTCATCGCCAGCCGCGGTTTCCGGCCGACGCTCGCGGCACAGGTCGGGCTTAAGCTGAAGACGGTCCGGAACTCGGGGTTCGTCGACACGAGTCTTGCGCTGCGGACGCCTCCCGCCTGGAACACGGGACGAAGCACGGCGCTCTCGCTGCTCGCAAATGTACGGCTGGATACACGCGACAGCTACATCAATCCGCACCGCGGGGCGGTCCTCCAGGGAGAGGTGGAGGTGTCCGGGGCAGGAAGCAATTTCAGCATGTTCAGGACAGCCCTGACGGCACAGTACTTCACCGTCCTGTTCTATCCAACAACGGTTTTCGCCGCGCGGCTGTCGGCACAGGCTGTTTCGGGATCGGATCTCCCCTTCTGGACAATGACCTCGCTTGGAGGAAACAATACGCTCCGCGGCTACCCGATGGACCGGTTCATCGACAGGAGCGGAGTTCTGATGAATGCGGAGCTCCGTTTCCCACTCTACCGGCGATTGAAAGGTGTGCTGTTTTTCGATGCCGGCAGAGTATGGAACCGGCTCAGCGAATTGAGCCTTACATCGCTCCATTCCAATCCCGGCATCGGGCTTCGCTTCGTGATGGACACATTCGTGGTCAGGCTCGATGTCGGGTTCAGCAGCGAAACGACCGGGTTCTACTTCAACTTCGGGCATGCGTTTTAGTCCGAGCGGCATGCTGAACTCCGTTGGGTCAAAGGAGGAACTCACATGGCCCGCCAAGCTTGTTCCAGCCTTACGGCGCTCCGCTCGCGCACCATCCTCAGCCTGATGCTCCTCCTCTTCACCGCACAGTCCGCCGCGTTCGCTCAACGGGAGGACTCCGTCGCACTCAAGGTCTCAGCTCCCGGCGTCCAGATCGGCACCGTCCATCACAAGCTGACAGGCGACGGCGTCATGACGGTGTCGGTCCAGGACCATTCGGGGAAGCAGATCACCGGCCTCACAAAGGAGAACTTCACGATACTCAAGAAACGCAAGCAGGCTCTCCTCTCCTCCGTCATCCCGATGACGGAGGTGCAGGATACACGGATGAGGGTGATGCTCCTCATCGACAACAGCGCGTCGATGGCTCCGTATGTGAAGAGCGTGATCTCAATCCTTGACACGCTCGTCGCAAGCCTCGGGAAGGGAGTCCTGGTCTCGGCTCCTTCTTCCGGCAGAACGCGACGAAGATCGTCGACACGGCCGCACGCGTGACCCTATCGGGTTACACAGATGGCAGGGAGAAGGGAGGAAAAGGCCTCGCGTATCACGGCTACGGAGCGGCACGTCCGCTCTCCGACAATGGACTGCCGGAAGGCCGCTTCCCGCACGTCTTGTCCGTCCGGGAATGAGAGATGGAATGAAGCCATCCCCCAGTTCACTCCGGCCGCGCGAAGAAGAATGAAATACGCGTAGATGACCTCGCCGCGCGCCGAGACGAGGTCAAAATACCACTTCTTGAGATGGAACGGGATCATTGTGATTCGCCCGGTTGGTTCTCCGCTGACGCCGCAGCCCTATCAGGGCTCCATTCAACCCCTGCAATTTGCGGAGATGGCTGGAGCGTTTCGTCACGGAAGTGTCAAAACGCTGCAAGTCTTCACCTGTCGGTATGATCCCGCCTCAGATCGCATCGTGGTCCACGGACAGTCCGACGGAAGGAATGGACCGGATGCAGCCGCGCCGATTACAGCCTTATGCTTCCGAGCAACCTCTACCAGAGCATGACACTGAGAACAAACGGCCGCGGGATGGCAAGGAACATCAAGAGGGCACCCAGGAGCGCCATGTTCTTTGTGAAGTTGACCATCTCGGCCATCTTCCCCTGGGGTTCCTGTACCCTCCAGTAACCATGCATTATGAAACTCGTCGGGATCAGGAATGCAGCGAGGAGAATCGATCCAATGGTCGGATGGAAACCGAGGATGATGGAGAGGCCGCCGAGCAGGATCATGAGTCCCGTCACTGGAACGGCGATTGACGGGGCCGGCACTCCCTTCGACTTCGCGTAGCCCGCCATCATTCCGAGCTTCATGAAGTGATCGAGCCCGTTGAAGACGAAGTATCCGCCGAAGATCACCCTTCCAGCGAGAAACAGAATGTCGAAGATGTTAACGGTATGCTGCATGGGTTGTGGTCCTTTCTCTGTGGGGTGTATCGCAGGGAACGTCGAGCGAAAAAGCTCCTGCATTA
Source organism: Ignavibacteriales bacterium CG07_land_8_20_14_0_80_59_12 (assembly GCA_002779395.1). GTDB lineage: Bacteria > Bacteroidota > Ignavibacteria > 0-14-0-80-59-12 > 0-14-0-80-59-12 > 0-14-0-80-59-12. The sequence continues at coordinate 2,106 of PEWR01000002.1, read as the reverse complement.
ACACAGAATGTACTGAAGGGTCTATCGAAAGTCAATCGCAGCTATGGAATCCGCGAGAGACGGAGCCGGAGATTGACGGTGTTCCCTCTCAAGGCTGCGATTCCAGACTTTCCCTGGAAGTCCTTGAAGCGGAATTCACCGGCTTTCTCTTCAGTGACGCGGATCGTCGGATCGCGGTAGGCGAGCAGATGCTGATAGGCTTGCGATGCCGATGCGCTGTCAGGGTACGATACGATGATGCGCGTGAATTTGGTGCTGTCAGTCTCCGCGTATTCTGCGGCGACGCCGAATGTCTTTCCTTTCTGAAGAAGGATGTCGCCGTCGCCGAGTGTGAAGATCCTTTGCAGGCCATAGGGACCGCGGAACATGCAGCGGGAGCCGGCGATGAGGCCCTCTCCGGGGAGAAGGTCGAACAGCTTCGTCGGGGGGGATTCAGGGATTTGATCGAGAACGGCACTCGCGAGATCCGCCATGACCGGCAGAAGCTGTTCGGATCCGGCAAAATTGTTGGCAAGGAGAAGGTAGTTCCCTTTGACAGCGGTGACCTGGAGCCGGTCACCGGAATTTCTCGCACGGATTCCGGTCAGCGGGGCCTCAGTGCGGATCCTCGTGAGATAGATCCCGAGCGCGGCATCTGGACTCTCCATTCTGTAGACTTCGATCGCGAGCTCGCCGCGGCCGCTCTTGAATCTCTGAACGGTGAGGTGCTCGAAGCCGAACTCCAGGAAGATCTCCGCTCCGCCGTCGATATGGTTGAACAGCTCATCCCTGCTGAAATCACGGGACGGCCCGCTGCACACCCAGCCCTCAACGAAACCGTCGGCGGGAAGCGTTAACTCCTGTGCGGGAGCGGCGGCAGAGCAGAGCGCCGCAAGCGCAATGAGGAAGACACGCTGAGTCAAATGTTCAATCCACTACGTACGTATTATCCCGGGGAGTCATTCGCGACGATCCGTCTTCTTCTGTGCTTGCTTCGCGGCGCATACCGCCGTGAACGGCCGGCCTACACCGTCACGACCATGATCCTCTTCGGATCGGCGACGCCGAGGCCGAGCCTCTCCGCATATCGGAGGTACTCCGTGAATCTCGGATGCTCGTTGACTTTGACGTTCATCTCCTTCCGTTTCGCGACAAGAAGGTTATGGCACGTCATGTCGAGGGCAAACGGGTCCGTCGCGAAGAAGAGAGTATTGTAGAGGTATGAAAACTGCGCCGCAGGCTCCGGTCCGCCGTCGTACTGCCCGCGAAGTCCGTCAACGATATTGAGCACGAGCTTGTCCCGAATGACCGGGAATGCAAGGACTTCCGTGCAGACGTCGAAAAAGAGGGGACGATGAAGCCGGTTTGTGTTGCAGATCGCCCCGTACCCGAGATTCTTCGTCGCTATCGAGACGCCGTTGCCGGTATTCTTGAACACGGGGACGTTTACAATCTTCGTCAGCTTCTTCGTAAGGAGCTTCCCGAAGTATGAGTACTTACCGTTGAACACGTGCTGGTTGAGATACGGTTTGTCTTTCGGCCCTTCCGCATCGGCCCAGTAGTAGACCTCCCTGTCGAAGTTCCCTTCGCTCACATGGTGTCCGTCCGGCGTGAGCCATCTGCTGTCGTCCTTTGCCTTTCCTTCCGCCACCGCTTCATCCATCGTCTGCAGCCCTTCGACACCGATACCGGGGAACCGCTCCTTCGTGAACCCTGCATCCTTCAGCATGTAATCGAATCGGTCCCAGATGATGATATTTTCCCGCCTGATCCCCCCTGCAACAAGCCATGCGATGATTGCATCGACAACTTCAAGCCGCGTGCTGATTAGTCCGGCGCCGACGGGGTTGACCTTGATGCCGACGACGTCGCTCTTTTCAAAGAAAAGCGGGAAGCTGTCGGCGAAGTTCTTCCCCGTGAGATTTGCAATCCCCTTTTCAAACATCGCACTCACCACCTGCGCGACTGGCTTGTCTTGAACCATCGCCCCGGGATCATGCACCTGTACGACCTTTCCCGGGAAAAGTCCGGGAAGCGAGTGCTTTGTCCGCGGGACGGCGAGAGCATCGTCGACGTTCGTCTTGATTCGCACAGGTGGTGTCGCCTGTTTTTCCTGGCTGAAGAGGG
>PEWR01000021.1 GCA_002779395.1 Ignavibacteriales bacterium CG07_land_8_20_14_0_80_59_12 | reverse complement strand
ATTCGGACTCCTCAACCGACGATTTCAGTCCCCTTGAAGAAGTAGTTCACTTCGAAGGAGGCGGAATCTTCTGAATCCGACCCATGGACTGCATTCCTCTCGATGTTCGTCCCGAAGAGTGAGCGAAGCGTTCCCGGCTCTGCCTTTGAAGGATCGGTGGAGCCCATGAGGTTCCTCCAGCGCACAACGGCATCCGTGCCTCGAAGGACGAGGAGGACGCATGGTCCCGACGTCATAAATTTGACGAGAGACCCGAAGAACGGCCTCTGGCGGTGAACGTAGTAGAATCCCTCGGTCTCCCTCTCGCTCAGTCGAGCGAGTCGCATTGCCGCGACTGTGAGTCCCTCTCCTTCAATCCGCCGGATGACCTCGCCGATGACGCCTGCCGCCACGGCATCTGGTTTTATGATTGCGAGCGTCCGTTCCATTTCCACCTTACTCTCTTGCAGTATCTCCCGTGCGGAGAGGTGCCGATCGATGTCAGTCTACCGCCAGCGCCAGCTTCCCGGGCGGCGGGGACGCGCCACCGGTTCTTCCGTCTTCACGATGACCACAGGCGCGCCCGCCGGCTCACCTTTCGCCGCGAAGGGAACGCTGAAGACCTTCTTCTGCGATGGGTCGATGCGGAAGGCCTTCTCCACCGCCCGCACGATCTCCGGCTTCAACCCTTCGCGCGCAATATCTTCGGTGAACTCGCGGCGACCCGCGACGAGGTCCTTCAAGTAAGCGTCGATCTGTTCCTTCGAATAGAGCTTGTCCACATCCCACTCGGGGATTGGTTTCCCTTCCACCGCAACAATCGATTTCGTCCCGAGCACACCCGGCGCGTAGATGTTTGTTCCCCGCAGGTCACCGCGCTGGATTGACGCCATGAGCTTCAACGGGACACGCTCAGCCTTTCTCACCATCCTTTTCTTTGCGACGCCGCCTTCCTCGACAAGGTCAATGACTTCCCCCATCCCCCCGGTGTTGTACATGAAGAAGCGGACCTTCCCAGGGTACTTGCTCACAAGGTGCATAATGATCTCGTGAAGGCGGTTTATCTTGCGGGCGCGGGAGCCGACAATGAAGTCGTCAGTCCCGACGATCCGGACCGACTCCCCCGCCTTCGCCGGGTTCGTCGCGTAGCTGTGCGTCGACTCGCCCCAGAGGTAGGCCAGAACTCCCTGCTCCGGTGTGAGCTCCTGGGCGAAGGACATGATGGTGTTGCGTCGCGTGATGAACGCAAAGATGAGCCCGTCCATCTCATCAAGAGAGGGAAGGTTGATCGATTCGGAGCTGATGCCGATCAGCTTCCCGTCCCGTTTCACCTTGAGCCGGTCGCGGAACACGATCGCGCGGCCGTTGCCGCAAAGCGATTCATCAAGGAAGTTGATCTCGCCGTCTGCGGAGATCATGACATTCTCAAGGCAGGCGGTTTTGTCAGTGAGCGCGTGGTACATCGCCTCCTGCTGGTCCGCGACGACATCGGTCTTCACATAGAAGTTGTTCTCCGAGCCGAGCGCGGAACCGTCCGGCTGCAGGAAGACGATATCGTCCTGGCACACCTCGGTCTTCTCGCCCCGCGTGTGGTCGAGGCCGAGCTGGTGACACGACCAAGTCGACTTTCCGGTCGCCGTCATCCCGAACATGAAGACACCGTATTTCTTGAGGGAGTTGTCCCTTGGATCGCGGACCGTGACGATCTTGCTTCCGGAGTGAAGTCCGAGGTCCCCGCCCTCATCCGCCGCCCACATCGCCTGGCGGAGGAAGCCTTTCTTCTCCTCCCCCATGTAATCGGTGCCGAGTGCAATGTTGAGGTTGTACTCGGGGAGCGTGAGGATCTGCGCCCGCATCTGATGCTCTTCAGGGATATGGATCATGACGAAGTTCGGCCCGGGCCGGCCCGACGGCTTGAACATCGTGTTCCCCCACATGTAGGCGAGCCGGACGTTCTTCGGATCGGCAAGGCTCACGTAGAGATCGCACACCGGATTGAACCCGTCGTTCTCCCCCATCTGCCTGCGAAGGTGGACGAAGGGAAGTGTCTTCATCCAGTGAAGAACCTTGCTGAGCTCCTCAGGGGCCTTCTCCACGAGTCTGAGCTGCTCGTCCGTCGGGTTCGGCAGCCTCACCCGTTCGCTTCCGAGATAGACGGTCTTCGCGGCCAGCCGACTTGAGAACTTCGACGTCCAGTTGTACGAGCCGTACTTCGTCTTCTGCGCAAACTCACGGGCCCTCGGTTCGAGCCAATCCAGGTCAACGGTCTTGACGTTCGGACCGTCGAGGAGCGGGATCAGCTCGTCGTAGAACTTCCGGTACGCTTCGACATCGTACACGTCTCTCGCCATTCCTCATTCCTCGGAATCTGAGTCCTGACCTCGATCCAAGCTCACACTTCTTTCGTCAGCGCCTCGATGAGCCGGGACGACACCTCCTCGAGCGAGCCCGCCCCGGTGTTGAGACTGAAGCACCGGGCCACCTTGAAGAGCTTCGCATACGAACGCTTCTGGAGCTCCATTCGTTCTGTCGTAGTCACGAGAAGGTGGGGGTTGTAGAACGGCTGGCTCCTGGAGGTGTCGGAATGTTGTGCACCGCTCGCGAAACCCGATTCGAGCATCGAGATGGCATCCTCCGGCTGGAGGCGCACGCAACGGTCGGAGACAGGATCATTCCTCAGCAGGAACACGGCACGGAGGTCGATCCGCTTCACGTGCTTCCGCATCCCTCCTATCCAGTATGGGTCGAGCATCGCATACGATTCCTTCGACGCACGATAGCAGTACGAGGCTCCTTTGTCAAGGTCGCACGCCTCCCCGTTGCGGCATTTCGAGTTTGTGCATTCCTCCTTGCGCGTGACGACGTTCTCACACTTGCTCCGGTCAAAAAGCTGAGCGAGTTGAGTGAACACTTCCTCGCTGTTCGTCGGGGTGAAAACCTTCCGTTCCGGATTGTCGGCAGCCGCGTACCCGCCGCCGTAACGCACGAAAAGGATGTCGTTCGAGTGGAGAGCGACTCCCTCCTTCTGGAGGAGTCCGTAGAACAACTCCGTCTTGTTTGTCCCTTGCGGTCCCATGAGCACGAAACCGATGCCTTCGTGGTCAGCGGACATGCCGCGGATGGAGTGAACGTCGAAGAGGCGCTCGCCCACGTCCGTCACAAGACCGAGCGCGAGACTCCTCAGCGAGCCGTAGTAATCGGTGTTGAACAGGACGCCGGTCTTCGTCTCGGAGTTGTAGAACGCATGCGGTTCCCTCCCGACGGCACCGTCAACGGCGTACACAATGCCGTGGGGCTCGAGATCGGTCTCGAGCTGCGCCGGATACCAGTTCTCGACCCAGAAATCGTAGAGGTGCGGGACGTTCGTACGGAGCTGGACCACGACGCCGTTGATGTTCGCGTTCCACTCAAAGTAGCTGTCGTGCTTGATGTACGCCTCCGCCTCGGCAACGAGCGCATCGCGCTTCTCAACGGAGAAGGAGGAATCCACCGGGACTGGCTTCCGCACCCTGGTGATGCTGTTGTTGAGGCTGACGTACTTCACCTTCGCAGGTGTCTTCAGCTTCGCCACGGCCTCGACAATCCGCGCCATCCCCTTTTCGATGTCCTCCATGGACGTCGCGTATGAGACGCGGATATAGTCGTCGTTGCCGAACGCGTCGCCCGGCACGACGGCGACCTTTGCCTCACGGAGGAGGTAGTACGCCATTCCATACGAGTTCCGGACGGACGTTCCCTGGTACTCTTTCCCGTAGAACGCTGAAACGTTCGGGAAGACATAGAACGCCCCTTCAGGCTTGCGGCAGGAGAGTCCCTGGATCGTGCCGAGCTTGTAGAGGACAAAGTTCCGCCGCTTCTCGAACTCTGCGCGCATCTTCGAGATCTCGTACTGTGGGCCGGTAAACGCTTCAAGGCTCGCGTACTGCGAGATGGTCGATGCATTCGATGTCGTGTGGCTCTGCACCTTGTTGGCTCCATCGATGATCTCGTGCGGGCCCGCGGCATAGCCGATCCGCCACCCGGTCATTGAGTAGGCTTTCGAGACGCCGTTGATGACGATGGTCTTCTTCTTCACCTGCTCGCCGAGAGTCGCGAAGCTGACGAACCTGTAATCATCGTAGATAATCTTCTCATAGATCTCGTCTGCGATGACGTAGAGGTCCTCACCGACGATCACATTCGCGAGCTCCTCGAGTTCGCTCCTTGTGTAGGCGGCGCCGGTCGGGTTCGACGGGTTGTTGAGAATAAGCGCCTTCGTGCTTCCCGAAACCGCCTCGCGGAGCTGCTGCGGCGTCAGTTTGAAACCGTTCTCCTCCTTCGTCCGGACAATTACCGGCTTGCCCTTTGCAAGCGAGACCATCTCCGGGTAGGAAACCCAGTAGGGGGCCGGAATGATGACCTCCTCTCCTTCGTCGACAAGTGCCAGGATCACGTTGTATATCGACTGCTTGGCACCGTTTGAGACGATGATGTCGCCAGGCTCGTAGGCGAGACCGTGGTCCTCTCGGAGGCGGCGGGCGATTGCCTCGCGAAGCTCTGGAATCCCTTCGTTCGCGGTGTACTTCGTGAAGTTCCGGTCGATTGCGGTCTTTGCGGCATCCTTGATGTTCTGCGGTGTCGCGAAGTCCGGTTCACCTGCGCTGAAATCGATGACATCAATCCCCTCGCTCTTCATCGCCCGTGCTCTGTTGGAGATCTTCAGCGTCGGGGAAATGCCAATCTGGTTGATGCGATCAGCAACCACTCTCTACCTCGTATGCAATACCCTGGTCACGGAACGGGATACGCCGCCCGGTGCTTCCGCTCTCACTTCTCGCCGGAAAGCTTGTCCTTCAGGAACTTCTTCACATCCGCACCGGTGAGCGCCTCGACGACCTCGGGGAGCTGCGCGATGATATCGGCTACCTGTCCTGTGAGCTTCGAGGTCCCGAGTTTCCCGTCCGTCTCGATCATGATGATTTTGTCGATCTTCGAAAGCGGCTCTGCGATCGCCTTTGCGATTTCGGGGAGCTTCTCCATCATGGTCTGGTACATCGCCGCCTGGTTGTACTTCTCGTACGCCTTGGCTCGGCTCGCGATCGCCTCCGACTCAGCCTGTCCGAGGTTCCGGATGCGCTCGGCCTCCGCCATATCTTCCGCCTTCCGAGCCTCGATCTTCCCCTTCGATTCCGTGGAGATGCGGTAGCTCTCCGCCTCCGCCTCGGCCTGGACCTGGAACTTGCGCGCCTCGGCGGGCTTGATGACGTTCGCTTCGAGCTCCTTTTGCTTCTTCGTGATCCCCATCCCTTCGAGTTTCGTCTGTTCCTCCATCTCCACGTTCTTCACCTTGAACTCCTCGCGTTTCACGTCCTGCTGGATGCGGAACCGCTCGAGTTCGTACGACATGTCGGCATGCGCCCGCTTCTGGTTCACCGCCACCTGCGAGTCGGCCTTCTTCGCCTCGTTCCCCCACGACGCGCCGGCAATTTCCGCCTCGGCGTTGAGCCGGGCGATCTCCCCTTCCTTCTTTGCCGCCGCAGTCACGATGGCGATCTGCTTGTCCTTCTCCGCCTGTGCAACCGCCGCCTCGTACTTTGCCTGCGCGATGTGCGGCTTGCTGAGCGCGTCGAGGTATCCCTGTGTGTCGCTGATGTCCTTGAGCGCGAACGAAATCATGAGGAGCCCCATGTTCGCGAAGTCCTCGCGCACCACCTCATGGACCCGGTTTGAGAACTCGTGCCGGCCGGTATAGATCTGCTCAACCATCATCGTCCCGATCACCTCCCGCACCTTCCCCTCGAGGACCGTCTGCGCCACCTCGCGGACCCCGTCAGTCCCACGTCCGAGGAAATGGGTGGTCGCGAGGTAGATGGAGTAGTCGGAGGTGTCGATCTTCACCTGCGCCGTAGCATCCGCGAGGATCGGGATGCCCCCGGCGGTGAGGACTTCAGGCGTCCTGATGTTGACCGTGATCACTTCAATCGGGAGAGTCTCCGACCGCTCGGTGAAGGGATTGATGAACGTCCCCCCGCCGATACGGAAGCGGAAGCCGATCTCCTTGCGGCTCCCGTCGGGGAGGGTCACGTACTTCTTCCCTCCCCCAGAGACAATCAGCACCTCGTTCGGGCCGACCTTGCGATACTGCTTCTGGAAGAGGAGTCCCAGCAGCGCCAGAACGACGACGACTATTCCGATAACAATAACGATCGCAATGAGGTTCATCGAGGCCTCCTATGAAAAGAAATTCACGCTCGGACGAGTGCAGCGGAGCTCCCGGTCCATGGCTCACGCCGACGGCGATTCGGACGGGAACAGGTCGGATCCTCCGGAACAATATGTAAAAACCGACCAGGGGAAAGAGGGAAATGACGACACCGTACGGAACAGGAAAATGCTCTCGTTGACCCACAAAATAGCTTATGGACCGAAGAAAAACAAACCCTTGGGGCCGATGTGGTCCGCTTCAAGGCGCTGGCATTTTGCGAGGGTCTTTCATATACTGCCCCAGAATTCCTCACAGGCTCGAGGGGGCTTTTCATGGCGACACTCATTCACAACGGCAGACTCATCACTGCAGATCGGGATTTCGACGCTGATATCCTGATCGAGGGGGAGACAATCTCCGCAGTGGGACCAAACCTCCGCCTCCCGGCGGACAGCGTAATCGACGCGAACGGGAGGTTTGTGATCCCTGGGGGAATCGACGTCCATACGCACCTCGATGCATCCGTCGGGGGCACCGTCTCGAGCGACAATTTCGAGTCGGGAACGCGTGCGGCGGCTTTTGGAGGGACGACCTGCATCATTGACTTCGCCCAGCAGGAGCAGGGGAAATCGATGATCGAGGCGCGCGATATGTGGCTCAAGAAAGCCGAGAAAGCGGTCATCGATTTCGGCCTCCACATGTCAATCGTCGACGCCGGAGAGGAGCGGCTCGACGAGCTTGATGAGCTCGTCATCCTCGGCGTGACAAGCTTTAAGCTCTTCATGGCGTATCCCGGCACACTGATGGTTGATGACGCGACGGCGCTCAGGGTTCTGCGCCGGGCCGCGCAGATCGGCGCACTCACGTGTGTCCATGCCGAGAATGGCGCCGTCATCGACGACCTGGTTCGTGCGGCAATCTCTGAAGGGAAGACTGACCCGATCTATCATGCCTTCACGCGGCCTCCGCTCACCGAGAGCGAAGCTGTTCAGCGCGCGATCGCCCTCGCCGAGCAGGCAAGTGCGCCGCTGTACGTCGTGCATGTAACGTCCGAGCCTTCGCTCAAAATCATCGCGCAAGCGCGCCGCGGCGGACTCCCGGTCTTTGCCGAGACGTGTCCGCACTACTTGCTCCTGACAACGGATGAGCTCCGGCGCGAGGGATTTGAGGGCGCGAAGTATGTCCTCACACCGCCACTCCGAGAGAAGCATCACCTTGCGGCGTTGTGGCAGGGGCTCCGCGACAGAGATCTCGATGTTGTTTCGACCGACCATTGTCCGTTCAACTTCAAAGGACAGAAAGATCTCGGCCGGTACAGGTTCGACCGAATTCCAAACGGCGGCCCCGGGATAGAACACCGCCTTGAGCTCCTCTACCACTTCGGTGTCAACGAAGAACGCATCTCTCTCAAGCGTTGGGTGGAGCTTGTCTCGACAGCTCCCGCCAAGCTCTTCGGCCTCTACCCTCAAAAAGGCACGATCGCAGTCGACAGCGACGCCGACATCGTCATCTGGAATCCGAACAAGGAGCACACCATCTCGGCGGCAACACACCACATGAACGTGGACTACTCGATGTACGAGGGGTTCACCGTCAAAGGTGCCGTTGAGACCGTTTTCTCCCGAGGTGAGGTCATTCTCGACCACGGGCGCTGGCTCGGCGCGCCGGGCCGTGGGCGGTATATCGAGAGAAAGCCGTTCAATCTGCTTGAACTTTCCCCTAGTTTCAGCTAATTTTCGGAAGGCTGGTGCATCGTTCCTCGCTGGCCTTCTGGTACATCCGGCAATGTGACACATGCCGGGGATGGAGGATCGGGGGAGTCTATGGCTTCCACAATTTCTTTTCTTCTCGATGGAAGAACTACGACCGTTGAGTTCGGTCACTCTTCCATCTACTCGCCTACCACGACCGTTCTGAACTACCTCCGCTCGCTCCCGGAACACAAAGGCGTAAAGGAAGGATGCGGCCAAGGGGACTGCGGCGCCTGTACGGTCGTGCTCGCTGAAGCGGGACCAGCCGGCCGGCTCCTGTATCGATCGGTCGACTCCTGCCTCGTCTTCCTACCCATGCTCCACCGGAAGCAGCTTATCACAGTTGAGAACCTGCGCCACCCAAACGGCGACCTCCACCCCGTTCAGAGAGCGCTCGTCGATCTGCACGGGAGCCAGTGCGGCTTCTGCACCCCCGGCATCGTCATGTCCCTTTTCGCACTCTACAAGAATCATCCTCGCCCCGATAGAACCACGATCGAGGATGCCTTCGCCGGCAATCTCTGCCGGTGCACGGGGTACCAACCCATCATTGCCGCTGCGCAGAGGGCGTGCGCGGAGGGAAATGCCGACCAGTTCAACAAGGGCGAGGAGGCAACGCTTGCGCTCCTGAACTCCATCCCACGGGACTCCCTTCGGCTGGAGTCAGCCGAAACGATGTACTACCGGCCCGCCGCACTCTCGGAAGCGCTCGCACTCAAAGCAAACCATCCCGCGGGAATCGTGGTCACGGGTGGCACGGACATCGCTCTTCGCGTGACAAAGAACCATGACGTGCTCCCGGAGGTCATCGACCTCTCTGCTCTCGACGAGATGAAGCTGATTGCCGAAGATGCTTTCTCTATCTCGATCGGAGCCGGGGCGCCACTCAATGATGTAATGCCGCGCATTCACGACGTCTTCCCTTCCCTTCACCGGATGCTCTCCGTCTTCGGCTCACAGCAGATCCGGAACATGGCAACGTTCGGCGGGAACCTTGGGACGGCATCACCCATCGGCGATGCTCTTCCGGTTCTCGTTGCGCTTGGGACGACTGTCGAGCTGAGCAGCATCACAGGCTCGCGCAGAGTACCTATGCAGCATTACTTCACGGGATACAGGACGACGGTTCGGCGCCCCGACGAGATCGTTACTGCAGTCATTCTTCCAAAGCCCGCAAGCAACTTGATAACGCGCTCATATAAGATCTCAAAGCGACGCGAACTCGACATCTCGACCGTCAGCGGCGGTTTCAGCCTAAGGTTGAATGAACGGCGGGAAGTCGAGTCGATCGTCCTCGCCTTCGGCGGCATGGCCGATCGTGTGAAACGCGCCGAGACCGTCGAGAATTTCCTCGCAGGGAGAAAATGGAACCGGGAGACCGTTGACGAGGCGTCGTCTCTCATCGAGCGGGAATGCAATCCGATCTCCGACGCACGCGCGAGCGCAGAGATGCGCAGAATCGCCGCGCGGAATCTTCTCCTCAAGTTCTGGTGCGAAACGGAAGGACTGGAAGCAGATGTCGAATCAGTCGTACAGTGAGACGAACGAGAGTGCTGACCTCCATGTGACCGGAGAGGCCGTCTACGTAGACGATATTCCGGTGGGCGGACAGCTCCTCACCGGCCGCGTCGTGATCAGCCCATACGCTCACGCGAAGATCGTTTCGTTCGACCTGAGGGATGCACGAAGAATCCCGGGCGTGCACGCGGTACTCGCACATGCTGACATTCCCGGGGACAATCAAATGGGCCCGGTCGTCAAAGACGAGCCTTGCCTTGCTGCCGACGAGGTCACGTTTTGCGGCCAGGCGGTCTTCCTCATCGCAGCCGAGACGGAACAGCAGTGCCGCGAAGCAGAAAGACTGATCCAGGTCGCGTATGAGCCGCTTGACGCGATCCTCGACATCGAGACCGCGATGTCGAACGACTCTCTCATGGGCTCGCACCGCAGAATTGAACGCGGCGATGTCGAGGCGGCATTTGCAGCGTCCGATCACATCATCGAAGGTGAGCTGCGCACGGGTGCACAGGAGCACTGGTACCTGGAGACTCAGGCGTGCCTCTGTGTCCCAGGTGAGAGAGACGAGATCACCGCCTACAGCTCGACGCAGCATCCGTCCGAGACCCAGGCGCTCATCGCAGGAGTCCTCGGCATTCGGCGAAACAGCGTCGTCGTCGAAGTCCGGCGCATGGGCGGCGGATTCGGAGGCAAGGAGACGCAGGCTAACCACACTGCGTGCTGGACAGCTCTTCTGTGCCGCGCGACGCGGCGCCCGGTGAAGATCCGACTCTTTCGTGACGACGACATGATCATGACCGGGAAACGGCACCGTTTCCTCACACGCTACAAGGCGGGCTTCACAGGCAATGGAATCCTTGAGGCCGTCCGGATTGAGCTGAACGCCGACGGCGGAGCGGCAACCGATCTCTCCTTCGCAATCCTCGAACGCGCCATGCTCCACGCCGATAACAGCTACTACATCGCGAACTTCTCGGTGACCGGAGCCATCTGGAAAACGAACCTCCCGCCCAACACCGCAATGCGCGGCTTCGGAGGCCCGCAGGGTACTGCGGCAATTGAGACAGTCGTCGACCGGGTTGCACGGTTCCTCAGAAAAGATCCCGCAGAGATCAGGTCGAGGAACTTCTACGGAACGATCTCGCGGAACACGACACATTACGGGCAGACGGTTGAGAACAACCGGCTTCCTGAGATGTACAATCAGCTCATCCGCTCCTCCGACTACCGGGAACGTCGAATCGCCGTCGACGAGTTCAACGCGACACATGAGTTCTACAAGAAGGGACTCGCCCTCACGCCGGTGAAGTTCGGAATCTCGTTCACAACTTCGTTCCTCAACCAGGCCGGGGCCCTCGTGAACATCTACACCGACGGCACAATTCTCGTCAACCACGGGGGGACTGAAATGGGGCAGGGACTCCATTCAAAGATCCGTCACATCGCTGCAAGGGAGTTCGGCGTCAGTCTCAAGCGCGTGAAGGTGAGCGCCACAAACACATCCAAGGTCCCGAACACATCCGCAACCGCCGCGTCCACGGGCTCAGACCTGAACGGCATGGCTGTGCGCAATGCCGCTGCCACGTTGAAGTCGAGGATCGCGGAGACGATCGCAGAGGTATTCAGCGAAGAGAATCGTTCATCGCCTACCTTCGCTTCGCACATCGTCTTCGAGGATGAGTCCATTATTGACGGCGACCACCCGGAGCGAAGAATCGCCTTCGCGGACGCGATGCCGATCATGCAGCACCGCCAGGTGAGCCTCAGCGCGACAGGCTACTACCGTACGCCTGACATCGGCTGGGATAGGGAAAAGGGACGCGGAAAGCCGTTTCATTACTATGCGTTCGGGATGGCCGTCTCGGAAGTGCTTCTCGATCTGCTCACCGGCCGTCACAAGCTCCTACGGACTGACATCCTCCATGACACTGGCACTTCGATCAATCCGGCCATTGATATCGGACAGGTCGAGGGGGGATTCATCCAGGGGGTCGGATGGTGCACGACGGAGGAGATCAAGTGGGACGAAAACGGCCGTCTGATGACTCACTCGCCCGATACGTACAAGATCCCGACGGTCGGCGACATCCCCCAGGATTTCCGTGTCAGCTTGCTGAGGACCGACCCCAATCCAGGGACGATCCATGGGAGCAAGGCGGTTGGCGAGCCTCCATTCATGCTCTCCCTCTCAGTGTGGCTCGCGATCAAGGATGCGGTCTCGGCGGTCGCCGGGCACGAGCTCGAACCCGAGTTTTCCCTCCCGGCCACATACGAGGTCATCCTTCTATCCATCGAAAAACTGAAGGCGAAGACTCTGAAAGAAGCTTCCTTGTGATGTACACCCCTACGAAGTTCCTTAAGGGATTGTCCTGCAATCTCTGTGGAACGGAGTATCCCCACGGGAACGTCTTCACCTGTCCGCGATGCGGTATGCAGGGTATCCTCGACGCTCAGTTCGACTACGACGCCGTCGGGGAAGTGATGACGACGGCGGCACTCGAGAGCCGTCCGTTGAACCAGTGGCGCTACATGGAGCTCCTCCCGGTGTCACCGGAGGTCCCGCTCCCCCACCTCCAGATCGGCTGGACACCTGTCTATGATGTCCCCCGCCTCGCGCGTGAAATCGGAATTCGCAAGCTCTACCTGAAAGATGACGGGCGGAACCCGACGAGCTCCTTCAAGGACAGGGCGAGCTCGATCGGCGTCCTCAAGGCGATCGAGTTCGGACTCGATACGATCGCGTGTGCATCGACCGGCAACGCAGCTTCGTCACTCGCCGGACTCGCCGCAGCCGTCGGCCTCAAGAGTGTCATCTTCATCCCAGATCGCGCACCCGAGCCGAAAGTGACGCAGCTTCTGATCTTCGGGGCAACGGTCCTGAAGGTCCACGGCACATACGAAGATGCGTTTGATCTGTGCCGCGCCGCGTGCGAGAAGTTCGGCTGGTACAACCGGAACAGCGGAACGAATCCGTACCTCGTAGAGGGGAAGAAGACGGCAGGGCTTGAGATCGGAGAATACTTCAGCCGCGACAGAGGGGCGCTTCCTGACTGGGTAGTTGTCTCCGTGGGCGACGGCTGCACGGTAGGCGGGATCGGGAAGGGCCTCCAGGAAATGAGGCAGCTCGGTTTCATCGAGCGGGTTCCGAGGCTCCTCGGCGTGCAGGCCGAAGGGGCGCGCCCAATCGTTGAGGCGTTCCATTCAGGGAAGGACCTGGTTCCGTCAAGCAGCGACACGCTGGCCGACAGTATCGCAGTGGGCACACCGCGTAACTGGCGCCGGGCGATCAAGCAGATCAGGGCCTCGTGCGGCGAAATGATTGCTGTCACAGATGGCGAGATTCTTGACGCGATGCGCATGACGGCCCGACTCGGAGGCATCTTCGGCGAGCCGGCCGGTGTGGCAGGCGTGGCCGGACTGAGAAGGGCGATCCGCGGAGGAATTGTCAAGCCGGATGAATCCGCAATCGTCGTGATCACAGGGAACGGTTTGAAGGACATAGCCTCGGCAAAGGAAGCCGCGGGCGAGGCATTCATCGTTGAACCGAGTCTCGATGAGCTTGAGATGCTCCTGAAGAAGATTCAACCATGCTCCTGAAGAACGCCACGCTTTTTCAGATATCCCCGGCGCGCGTCGCATCCGCAGACGTCCGGATCGTTGACGGAATAATCGGCAAGGTCGGCAGGAACATCTCCGCCGCAGGCGTTGAAGAGGTCCTTGACCTGGCCGGCAAGATCCTGATGCCCGGACTCGTCTGCGCGCACACGCACCTCTACTCAAGCCTCTCCCGCGGGATGCCCGGACCCAAGCGCGCTCCAAGGAACTTCGTTGAAATTCTCAAGGGAATCTGGTGGAAGCTCGACAGGGCGCTTGACGAAGAAGCGATCTACTACAGCGCGCTTGCGGGTGCCATTGAGGCGGCGAAGTACGGGACCACAACGATCATTGACCATCACGCATCGCCGAACTGCATAGGTGGATCCCTTCACCTGATAAAGAAGGCGCTTCAGGAAGTGGGACTGCGCGGTGTCCTTTGCTATGAGACAACGGACCGCGGCGGCTTAGGGCAGCGGGACGATGGACTTGAAGAGAATGAGCGCTTCATCGCGGCGAATAGGAAGAATCAACAGTTCAAAGGGCTCGTCGGGGCACACGCGTCATTCACTTTGAGCGAGGGGACGCTCGCCATGCTCGGCACAATCATGGCAAAGTACGGAACGGGACTGCATATTCACGCGGCTGAGGATCGAGCGGACGTGCGCAGCACGCGAGGGAAGTTCAAGCTCGGCATCACAGAACGGCTCCTCAATCACGGCCTCCTGGGACGGCGAACAATCCTCGCTCACGGCGTTCATCTCGCCCCCGACGAACTGGAGGATGTGAAAGACGTTGGAGCGTGGCTCGTCCACAATCCCCGCTCGAACATGAACAACCGTGTCGGATACGCGCCCCTCCGTGAATTCGGTTTGCGATGCGCGCTCGGAACGGACGGATTTCCGGCGGACATGTTCGAGGAGGCGAAGATCGGTTTCTTCAGGAACGCGGAATCCGGCCAAACCGTCGGTGTCGCCGGCCTTGCGGGTCTCTTGCACGGAGGACATCTCCTTGCCTCAGAGCTGTTCGGCAGGGAGTTCGGCGCTGTCACAAGGGAGAGCGTCGCTGACTTTGTTGTCATGGACTACAGACCTCCGACCCCTCTCACCTCACTGAACGCCGCAGGTCATTTCCTTTTCGGAATGAACTCCTCGATGGTGGAGAGCGTGATGGTCGAGGGCAAGTGGGTCGTCCGGGACCGCCGGCTCATCGGAGTTGACGAGGAGAGAACGATGCAGGAAGCGAGAAAAGTCGCGGCAAGGCTCTGGAAGAGGATGGAGAAGCTGCATTGAGCAATCGATGGGCTCCACCTCCAGGGTGGGGCCCATCTCCGGTGAACGATGAATCCACGACTGAAAACCGGATACTGGTAGATCCCAATACAAATGCCACACCCTCACACGATCATCGGGAAGCCCGCACGGCGAGTGGACGCGCTCGGTAAAGTCACCGGCACGGCGAAGTTCGCAGAGGACTACAGCGTCGCGCACCAGTTGTTCGGGAAGGTGCTGCGCGCGACACAACCGCATGCCCGAATCCTCCGCATTGACACATTGAAGGCTGCACAGCTCGACGGCGTCGAGGCCGTTCTCACGGCAGACGACATCCCAGGGGAAAAGGCGTTCGGCATCGTCATCAAGAACCAAGCCATCCTCGCACTCGACAGGGTCCGATACCTCGGCGACGGCGTAGCCCTTGTCGCGGCACGTACAAAAGAGATCGCAGAGCGCGCTAGTGCACTCATCGAAGTGGAGTACGACCCTCTCTCCGTCGTCTCGGATCCCGAAGAAGCGCTGAAACCGGACGCGCCGAAGATCCACGGCGACGACAACACGTTCGTGCACCACAAGGTGCGCAAAGGCGACATCACGAAGGGCTTCGCCGAGGCGGATTTCATCATCGAGCGAAGATTCAAGACCCAGTTCGTCGAACACTCCTATATCGAACCGGAGGCCGTCCTCGCGGAGCCTCTGGAACACGGCGGCGTCAGGATCACCGGATCAGTGCAGAACCTCTTCTCAAGCCGCAGGTCGGTCGCCGCAGCACTGACGCTTGACCTCAACAAAGTGCAGATCATACAGTCGACACTCGGCGGCTCTTTCGGCGGGAAAGACGAGGTAATGACCAGCATGTGCTGCCGGGCCGCCCTCCTCGCGATGAGAACCGGCAAGCCGGTGAAGATGGTCAACACGCGTGAGGAATCGTTCCTCGAAAGCTACAAGCGTCACCCGTACGTCATGGAGTACAGGTGGGGGGGAAAGAACGACGGCTCCATCACCGCTATGGAGATCCGCTGCATCGCGGATGGCGGTGCATACGCATCGATGAGTCCGTTCGTGACCTGGCGCTCCGCTGTTCAGGCGACGGGACCATACTACTGCGAGAATGTGAAGACCGATGTATACGCCGTCTATACGAACAACAACTATACCGGTGCGATGCGCGGCTTCGGTTCACCGCAGGTGAATTTTGCTATCGAATCAATGATGGACGAACTGGCGGAACGCGTCGGGAAGGACCCGCTCGAGATCCGGCTCCAGAACGGCTTTGAGCGCGGCGCGTTGACCGCGACCGGACAGAGGCTGAACCACACTGTCAGCCTGAAAGAAGTACTGACAAGGGCGGCTCACGAGATCGGTTTCCAGGAAAAATGGAGCAGGTACCGGAACGCGCCTGATGGAGCGAAGAAGCGGGGCATCGGCATCGCGTGCAGCTACAGGGGAGTCTCGCTCGGTGCTGAGGGTGCGGACGCTGCCGGGGCGATCGTTTCCGTCCAAACGGACGGAAGCGTCATTGTCTCGGCCGGCATCACCGACATGGGACAGGGAGCGCAGACGCAGATGTCCCAGATCGCCGCGGAGGTTCTCGGCATCTCGATGGACCGCGTCCAGTTCCTCAACACGAACACGAGCGGTGTCCCCGACTCCGGTCCGACCGTCGCCTCGCGCGGCACGATCATGGGAGGGTCCGCTGCGAAGAATGCCGCCGAGACTGTTCGTGTATCGCTCATCGCGGCCGCGTCGGAGATGACCGGTCTTCCGGCCGACACACTCGACCTTCGTGAAGACTACCTCGTTGATGCTTCGACCGGCGAACGCCTCTCCACGTTCTCAGAACTGGCGGCCGAGTGCTTCCGGCAGGGGAAGCCGCTCTACGGCTTCGGCTGGCACAAATCCCCAAAGACTTCGTGGCATGACGAGGAAGGCCGGGGGGAGGCGTACTTCACATTTGTCTACGGAGCCAACATTGCCGAGGTCGAAGTCGACACCGAGACCGGGAAGGTCGATGTCATCGACTTCGTGTCGGCGCATGATGTCGGGAAGGCAATCAACCGGAACACCGTGCTCGGACAGTTCTACGGCGGTGCCGCGATGGGTCTCGGGTATGGACTTCTCGAAGAGTTCGAGATCGAAGATGCCCGGCCGAAGCAGCTCAACTTCGACGAATACCTCCTCCCCACGTCGATGGATGTCCCTCGGATCCACCCCATCATCGTGGAGAACGAAGATGCTGCCGGGCCCTACGGTGCAAAGTCGGTCGGCGAACCGACAAACGAGATCGCCGCACCAGCCGTCGTGAACGCAATCTTCAATGCCACGGGGAAGCGCGTCTTCGAGCTTCCCGCCAACCTCGAGCGCGTCCTCCTCGGACACGCATTGAGGCGAACGAGTGACAGGGGGGCGGTGCTGAAAGATTCCGCAAACGATGCAGAATCCTGTAAGACCCGCCGTTCCAGAGAATGAAGCCATTTGACTACATACAGGCCCCATCGATCACGGACGCATGCATCGCGGCGGCCGAGCATTCCCCGGCTAAATTCCTTGCGGGTGGGACGGACCTTCTGATCGAGCTTCGACGCGGAAATGGAAACTACCCGAGGTCCGTCGTCGACATCAGCTTCCTGCACGAGCTGAGGGGGATTGAAGCGACTCCGGACGGTCTCATCAGGATCGGACCGCTGACGACTCACAGCGAGCTTTCATCGTCAGCGCTCCTTCGAAAGAACGCATCTTTTCTCAGCTCAGCCGCTTCGACCATCGGTTCTCCGCAGATCCGGAACCGGGGAACGGTCGGCGGCAACGTTATGAACTCCGCCGCGTGCGCGGATACGGTCCCGCCTTTGATTGCGCTCGGCGCCTCGGTCACGCTGCAATCCGTCGAGGGCCGGCGGACCATCACTCTATCGGATTTCTTCATCGGACCCTATAAGAACATTGCCCGGGGGGACGAACTCCTGACAAGCATCTCGTTCTCCCCTCTGCCCTCCGTATGCCGAAGCTCGTTTGTGAAACTCGGTAGAAGGAACGCGCTCTCCATCTCGAGACTGAGCGTGGCCGCGGTCCTCGGATATGACAGGGACGGGAGGATCGCCGATGCGCGCATCGTTCCCGGCTCCGCCTTTCCGGTGTGGCGGAGGGCTAGAGAAGCAGAACAAATGCTGCTCGGTGAGGAACCGTCGGACAAGCTCTTCACCGCCGCGGGTAAGAGAGTGTCGGAGGCGATGGTCTCGTACACGGGCCGGCGATGGTCAACAGAATACAAGGAGGCAGTCATCACAATTCTCGTTCGAAGGGCTCTGGAGATGTGCGGCCGCGGATAGAAAGTGAAACTGCAGCCGCGGATGACGCGGAAGAAGCCGCAAATCGACACGGATCAAGAATCGCGATGTTGGCGGAAGGAAAAGAAAGAAACAAGTGACGAGAGTTACAGTCAAGACAACGATCAACCACAGGAAGTACGAGCTCGCGCCCGATCCCAACCAAACACTCCTCGATATCCTTCGAGAAGAGCTCGGTCTGACGGGGACGAAGCGGGGATGTGAGATCGGCCAGTGCGGCGCCTGTACGGTCCTCATCGACGGCCGGGCGGCGAACTCATGCCTCGTCCTTGCCCCGCAGATTGACGGGAAGGAGATCCTTACGGTTGAAGGACTGGCCTCTGACGGGCGCCTGCATCCTCTTCAGGAATCGTTCATGGACCACGACGCCGTCCACTGCGGTTTCTGCACGCCGGGGATGCTCATGAGTGCAAAAGACCTTCTCGACCACGCGCCCCACCCCTCTGAGGAGGAGATCCGGGTCGGGATTTCAGGCAACCTCTGCCGATGTACGGGTTACGTCCAGATCGTCGATGCGATTCACGACGCAGCAGAGAGACTCGGAAAGAAAGAACGGATTGAAAACTAAATGATGCTGGCCAACGCAATGCTCACCGATCAGCAGGCAAGAACGGAGGCCGAACGCTGCCTCTTTTGTTTCGATGCCCCCTGCATTCACGCGTGTCCGGCTCACATCGACATCCCGACCTTCATCGGGATGGTCAGATCCGGGAACACCCGGGGCGCAGCCGAGGTCGTGAAGACTTCGAACTTACTCGCCAACACCTGCGGCAAGGTCTGCCCCGAGGATGTCTTCTGTCAATCTGCGTGCAGCCGCGGGAAGGTCGACACTTCGATCAGCATACGCGAGCTTCATCTCTATGCCACCCAGCAAGAAGCGGCAAGGGGTTACTCTCCGCTTGCCCCCTTCCCCGTCCGCGGTGATGCTTCCGCCGCGCCGAAGCGGGTCGCGGTCATAGGCGGCGGACCGGCAGGACTCTCATGCGCGTTTGAGCTCGCAAAGCTTGGCTATCGTTGTGATCTGTTTGATCCCGCCGGCGCCGGAGGTGTTCCGAAGAAAACCATCCCCGCCTTCCGCCTCTCCCTGGGGGATCTGAGAAGCGATGTCGATTTTCTGTCACCGCACCTCTCACTAAAGGAGGAGGCCGTCGACGTCCAGGGCTTCGATCGCCTCCGAGAGGAGTACAACGCGTTGTTTCTTGGAGTCGGACTCGGCCTCGACAAGAGGCTTCGAATCTCGGGAGAGGGTCTGAAGGGCGTCTACCCCGTCCTCGAATTCCTTGAAGCGGCGAAGTCCGGCGAACTCTCTGCGAAGATCGGACGGCAGGTCGTTGTCGTCGGAGGGGGCAACGTCTCGCTCGATGCCGCGGCCACGGCGAGGCGCCTCGGCGCCGACGAGGTGGTCCTGATCTACCGCAGGGGCGAAGCCGAGATGAAGGTCTGGAGGAGCGAGCTCGAAGAGGCCCGCCGGCAAGGAGTCGAGATACGATTTCTCACATCTCCGCTCGAGATTATCGGTGATGACTTCGTTTGTGGAATTCGATGCCGGAGGACGAGGCTCTCCGATGAGCGCGATGCCTCAGGAAGGAGAATCCCTGTCGAAGTAGAGGGCTCCGATTTCGTCATGCCGGCGGACACTATCGTGGTCGCGGTAGGTGAAGAGATCAAATCGGATTTCGTGAGATCGCTCGGTGTGACACGGAAGGGCTTTCTCATGGTCGACGAGCGGTACCGCACTGCATTGCCCGGCGTCTTCGCAGGCGGCGATGTGATCTCCGGTGAAGGGACCATCGTCCAGGCGGTCGCACACGGCAAGGCCGCCGCGCGTTCAATTCACGATTTCCTTTCGGGGAAGACTTCGAGGATACAGTGACAGATACAGGCTACAGCGAGCTGCCGATATACCCGGCCCGGGATCTCTCCTACGATTTCCTCGGACTGCATTTCGAGAACCCTTTCATCCTTGCCGCGGCGCCGTCGACCGATAACATCGAAATGGTGCGGCGGGCGTTCTCGATGGGATGGGCGGGCGCCATCCTCAAGACGACTTCCGTCGAGGGGACTCGCGTCGATCTGGCGTACCCGATGATGTCGTCGTACGATTACGAGGGGAAGAACATCTTCGGCCTCGGCAACATTGACCTCATCTCCGAGCATCACATTGACAGAATCGAGGCCAATGTCCGCCAGCTCAAGAAGGAGTTCCCGCAAAGGATCGTCGCCGCGAGCATCATGGCTGGCCGGAAAGAAGATTGGCAATCCCTCGTCCGCCGTCTCGAGAACGCAGGCGTAGACTTCATCGAATGCAGTTTCTCATGCCCGCAAGGGAACATCGGTGAGGACCCCGGCAAAATGCTCGCCCAAAGCGTGAGCGCCACGGAGCTAACGGCACGCTGGGTGAAGGAAGCCGCGGAGCGCGTACCTGTCTCGATCAAGATCACGCCGCACGTGACAGACATCGTCGAAGTCGCGCGCGCAGTTAAGCAGAGCGGTGCCGATGCGATCACCGCATCAAACTCCATTCAGGCACTCATGGGTGTTGACATTCGCACGTTTGTGCCGTACCCGCAGCTTGACGGGATGTCGACGTACAGCGGACTGACCGGACCGGCAATCAAGCCGATCACACTCAGGACCATCGCCGAGATCGCGCGCAACGTGGACATCCCGATCCTCGGGACGGGCGGCGTGTCGAACTGGCACGACGCGGTGGAGTTCATGGCGGTCGGCGCCGGCGTGGTTGAGTTCTGCACGGCAGTCATGCACCACGGGTTCCGGATCATCGATGATCTCAGGAGCGGTATGTCGCACTACCTCGACGAGATGGGGTTTTCGTCTGTCCTCGACATCGTCGGGAAGGCGCTCCCACACATCACCGTGCATGAGAACCTGCGGCGAAGGAAGGTGCAGAGCCGGATCGATGAGTCGAAATGCATCGGGTGCGAGGTGTGCTATCTCGCGTGCCGGGACGGCGGACACATGGCAATTAACCGTGGTGAGAA
>PEWR01000023.1:5196-6807 GCA_002779395.1 Ignavibacteriales bacterium CG07_land_8_20_14_0_80_59_12 | reverse complement strand
CTTCTCCTTGCTGCGGCCGCGCCCTTCGTCGCGCCGTTCGATCCGAATGCCCAGGGTGACCTCGCGACGACGAGAGAGCTCCGCCCGCTTTCGAACGGGATCGCGTGGGAGATCTCGCGGGCTGTGCGGGAGGCCCCGGCCGGGGAGGCCGTTCTTGTCAGGGCGTTGAGAGATGCAGACGAGTACCTTCTCCACCGGCACGTCCGATTCACCCGGCCGGGATCCATCGAGTATGAAACCATGCTGCACGGTGAGGCTGGCTTGCGGGCACACCGCGTTGTGTTCCTCTTCGGCACCGATGCGGTCGGGAGGGACCTGCTCAGCAGGGTCGTGTACGGCACAAGGGTCTCACTCGGCGTTGGAGCCGCCGCGGTCCTCGTCTCGCTTCTCATTGGATGCATTGTTGGTTTCCTTGCGGGCGCGTTCAGCGGGTTCGTGGATCGAGTCCTGATGAGCGGAGTAGACCTCGCCCTCTCCATCCCGTCTTTGTTCCTTGCCGTGACGCTTGTCGCCTTTCTTGGAAGGTCCTCGCTGACAACCGTTGTCGTCCTTGCCGTGACGGGTTGGATGGCAATCGCACGACTGGTCCGAGGTGAGGTGATGAAGGTGCGCGAGCAGGAGTTTGTTCTTGCGGCGAGGCTCCTCGGTGTGAGCCAGGGCAGGATAATTGTCGCGCATTTCATGCCGAACGTTCTTCCCGTCGTACTGACGGCGTCGGTCCTTCAACTCGGGAATGCGGTGCTCGGCGAGGCGGCGCTCAGTTTCCTCGGCCTCGGGATTCAGCCACCCACACCAAGCTGGGGGAACATCATCGGGGAAGGAATGACGTCACTCGGCAGCGCCCCCTGGATCGGGATTTTCCCCGGTGTGGCTGTCTCGGTGCTGGCACTTGTCTCGCATCTTATCGTTGAGTCATCACAGGAGATTGCAGCGCGCGGATAGGCGGGTTCGCCAATGAGCCGGGGGTCAGCCTTACGCGAGTTGTAACGAAGTGTTACAGTGACAGTGTAATGATTTGTTACAAGTCTCCTCGAGAAGTGGATCCGTCGACGCAGCGGCATCAGAGAAGGTTGGAATACCGGCTGCTTAGGGGGGATTGAGTGTTGGTTTTGTCATCAAAACAGTGGCATATTTGTTGCATTTGTACTATTATTAGGTACATCGTGACAGGCTGCGGGGATAGGCTGAAGTATGCGACGCGGGGGGATCGCAACCCGCGGATGTGGTTTTCCGCTGTGGTCCACGGACCGGCTTGCGGTGCTTCGGAGTAGATCTCCGGGACGCTCTTTGTCGGGGGAAAGACCAGCCCCTGTGGTGCGTCTCTATCGCACGACCCATGTGAAAGGGGGGCGTGGCACCTATGAAAGCCGGTGAAAGGAATTTCTCGGAGTCGCTCTGGGGTCTCATCGCGCAGTTCGGCGGTGAGCCTCTGCTGAAGGCGGTGCGTTCTCGTTTCGACGAGATGCAGTCGTCTGAGGCGAAGATAGCCGGTGAAGCCGGTATCGGTGGTTTCCCTCCTCGGAGTTCCGAAACTTCCTCCGCATTTCCTCTCGACGCGGTTGTCACGGAGTGCGACCAGGCGCTCCCGAAGGATGATTTCTTCGAGCTTGT
>PEWR01000023.1:0-5134 GCA_002779395.1 Ignavibacteriales bacterium CG07_land_8_20_14_0_80_59_12 | reverse complement strand
GTCTCATCGTGAACGGCGCCGGGAAGTCGTTACGTCATGCCGGAGTCTCGGGGAGGGCATTGCTCCGGCGGGCCGAGATCTCGCTCCGCCAGGCAGAGTGGAGCCAGGCCCTTGAAGACCTGCGGCGAAGCAAGAGGATGTTCCTTCGCGCGCGCGATCAGTTTGGTGTTGCGAGGGTCGAGAACAACATCGGCATATATCTGACGGAGCACGGTGATCTTCGCCGGGCCGCGGTCCATGTCAAGAAGGCCCGCGCCATCTTTGAACGGGTGAAACAGAGCGAGATGGCGGCAGCGGCGCTCATGGACCTCGGCATCCTCGCGACGATAGGTGGGAGGTGGAGCGAGGCGTTGAGCTGCTTCGGGCGGGCGCTCCCCCGCTTCGAGAGGGAGGGGAACGTGGCGCGCCTCGCGGAGCTCTATCACAACCTCGGCATGCTGTACCGCGCGCGCGGTGACCTCAATGCAGCGCTCGGGCATTTTGAGACAAGCCTCTCCTATTCCGCGCAGGTCACCTACAGGCCCCTCATGGGTCTCTCGTTCCTCGGGAAATCACTAACGTGCACGAAAATGGGAGACTATCCGCTCGCAATGGCGTACGCCAACCGGGCAATCGGTATCTTCCGCAAGTTCGACGACCGTTTGAGCATTGCGGATGCCTACAAGGTGAAAGGAATGGTCCAGCGGGAGATGCGGAACTTCGAGGCGGCGGAACTCTACCTCCGCACAAGCGTCCGCCTCTGCGAACAGCATGATCATCCGCTCAACCTCGCTGAGTCATACTATGAACTCGGACTGCTGTACAAGATGCAGGGTGATCATGCGAGGGCGAAAGAGGCATTGATGCGTTCGATGCGCCTGTTCCGACGCGTGGGCGCGCGCCGGGATGTCCTTACCGCAAAGGCGCAGCTCGATTCGATGAAGGGTCAGGGGAGATCTGAATGAAGTTTGACGAGGTCATACGGGCGAGGAGTGGAACCGGGGGGGAGAGAAAAGGAGACACTCTGGGCGACGGCGCCCGTGGTGACGATCTCCGGATGGTTCTGGCCATTGTGAAGACCCTTAACAGATCGCTTGACCCGGACGAAGTCCTTGAGCTTGTACTGAAAAGCGGCATCAGAGTCGCCAAGGCCGAACGAGGATTCCTTCTCCTCGCAAACAGCGAAGGGAACCTCCAGTGCGTGATGGCGCGCGATGCCGCAGGGAAAAGCCTCAAGCAGCATGAGCTCACTCTCAGCCAGAGCGTTGCGGAGGATGCGTTCCGGAACGGCGAATCGATCTGCGTTGAACATGCGCAATCTGACGACCGGTTCGATCAGCGGCAGAGCATTGTCTCCCTCGGCCTGGAGACGATCCTCTGCTCTCCCCTCGCCGTTCGCGACGAGAGAATCGGGGTCATCTACGTCGACAGCCGCCACATCCAGCCTGTGAACAAGAACGAGATCGTCGACCTTTTCGAGATCTTCGCAGGGCAGGCGGCGATTGCCATCAAGAACTCACAGCTCTACGACAAGCTTCACAAGGCGTTTGAGGACCTTCAGGTCGCCAACGAGAAGCTGATGAAGTTTGAGCGCATCGCATCGAAGGGAGAGGCCGCGGCTGAAATCAGCCACGAGCTCAACAACCTCGTCGGCATCATCCTCCTCCAGATCGAGATGCTGAACAAGTTCTTTCGCAAGTATTCGCCCGAGGAATGCGAGTCGAAACTGAGGCAGATTCTGCAGAGCGCGACGCGCATCCGTGCGTTCGCATCCGGTCTTGTTGAAACCTCCGCGTTGAAAACAAGGAAACAGATCGGCGATCTCAACGAAACCGTCAGCTCGATCGTCAGGTACGTTCGCCCGCTCTCGAAGTATCAGAGATCTGTCCTCTTTACGACGCTCGACAAGAGAATCCCCCAGTTCGGTTTCGACCCGGTCCAGATTCAACAAGTCATACTCAACTTCCTCAACAACGCGGTGGAAGCGTACAGTCAGGCGACCATCGAGATACAGACCGCTTACCTTGTTGATACTGGCGAGGCGCAGGTCATCGTCAAGGACAACGGTCCAGGGCTTGTGGAAGAGGTGAGGAACAAGCTGTTCGTGGAGAGGGTTACCACGAAGCCCGAGGGTCACGGGTACGGCCTGCCGATCTGCAAGAAGATCATCGAGAACCACGGGGGACACATTTCGGTCAGATCCATCCCCACTCAGGAAACGGTCTTCACAATCACACTTCGCACGGCGTAAACCTCCAAATCCGGGCCCGAAGGGGCATTTTCCACCTCGACTCTCCTCCCGAACGACAGATGTATTCTGTTCCCATGAACGACCGCTGTTCGGCCTCTCTGAGGAAGCGTGCTTTCTGTAATTCCCAATTCTGTTGACTGTAACGTTTTATAGCAAATTCTTCGAGTGATTCTTGACTTTGTCTTCAATTTCTCTTAATTTTCCACGGATGTATGGAGTTTCTCCTTTCCTTTGGAGATTGATGTTTCGTGAGCTCTTGTGGCGATTGGCATGTTGTGTGCCTAGGAGTGACATCCCCCGGGAACCTCTTGAGAACGGCGCCAAGTGAGGATCGATTGACTCCTCCCCATCACATCGACCCAGATCTCGGGCAGCGATCCACACAATGGCACTGGCGGCAACACATGGGCGCACCGAAATGACGAGTTTCAACGCCCGATTCATTGTGCGCCGTACGCTTGGCGCTGGAGCCACCGGGACAGTCTTTCTCGTTGAAGATGCTCTTCGCGGAGGAACGCTTCTCGCATTGAAGGCGATCCGCCGCAACCTCATCGACGAAGCGTTGCTTGCCGCCCTGCGGAACGAGTTCTTCACTCTCAGCCAGTTTGAGCATCCCAACTTGGTCACGGTGTTCGACTTCGGCGAAGTCGTCACGTCCGACCCTCCTGAGCACCGCGGTGACGTCTTCTTCACGCTCGAGTACGTGAAGGGGAAACCTCTTCTCGAAACACCATTCGCCGGCGACATACAGTTGGTCTGCGAGATAATCTTCCAGATCGCGCACGCCCTCGACTATATTCACCGCCAGGGGTTGATTCACTTCGATGTGAAACCTGACAACATCCTTGTCACGCAGGGGTACGTCGGGCGTGAAAGATTTCCGATCATCAAGATCATAGACTTTGGTTTTGCCGCGGTCCCCATCGAAGGGGTTGATGTGCCGCTCCGCGGGACTCTCGAGTACCTTGCGCCTGAGCTGATCCGCGGAGAGGCGGTGGATCACCGCGCGGATCTCTATTCGCTCGGAGTCACAGCCTTCCAGATGCTGACCGGCACGCTGCCGTTCCAGGGGAACAGCCCCATTGAGATCGTCCGCAAACACGTCGGCGAGATGCCTCCCTCGGTCCGCTCACTCTCGCCCGATGTTCCGATCGAGTTGTCCAACCTTGTCGGCGCGCTTCTGGAGAAGGATCCGGCGCAGCGAATCGGAAGTGCGTTGGAGGTTGCGGAGATCGTCGGGGGGCTCATCCAGCGGCGCGAAACACTTGCCCGTTATGTGGCTCATATCCCTCCCCGGAGAGTTGTCGGCAGGGAGAAGGAGCTTGAGACCCTGCTGGGCTTCATCGCCGGGACAGCGGGTGCTGAAGCGGTGGCGGGCTGTCCGCGCGCTTTCTGCATCCTTGGTGAAACAGGCATCGGCAAGACAGCTCTTCTTTCCGAGTTGAAACGGCGCGCCCTTGCGCGCGGGATTCACCTGATCGACAGCCGCTGTCACTCGAGGGATTCCGCCCCCTACGAGCCGTTCCGGCGAATCGTCGCAGAGCTTGTGTTCGGCCTCCGAACGCTCGGCGACGGCGGCGCTCGCGTCCTTGGCGAGTTCCAATCGACGATCGGGGCCCTGCGGCCGGACCTCCTAAATGATGCCGGAACCTTTCTCGTGCAGTCGCACGCGGACTCGTCCACGGCCTTCGTCGAAGAGGTCGCACGCTTTTTCTCCGCCGCCCACGCCCTTGCCCCATTCGCGGTCGCCCTTGATGACATTGCGGACGCGGATGAGTCAAGCCTCCAGCTTCTCCTGCGGTTGCTGCGACGTGCAGGCGGGTTCCCCGGTCCGATCGTGCTGGCGGCCGAGTCGGAGGGTGCACTGAAGGTGCTCGGCGGTGTGGACGGGTCAGGCATCGAACCGATCTACCTCAAAGGGCTCGATGAGGAAGCGGTCGGGGAACTCACCGGCCTCATCCTCAATCGCGACACTGTTCCGCAGCCGGTGGTGGAACAGCTCGCCAAAGAGATCGGCGGACTTCCGTACGTTCTGAAAGAAGTCCTCCGGCAGTTCGCGGGCATGTCCCCCGAAGATGCGCTCGCGTCGCTGCAGAAACTGCTGAGCGAAACCCGGGGCCACGATCTCCTCCCGAGCACGATCGCCGGCCTCTATATGCGCCGGATGAACGAGCTCAGCCCGGAGGAGCTCATCGTTCTTGCGGCATTCAGCTATTTCGATGAGCCGGTCGAGCCGTCGGTCGTCCAGTCGACTCTGCCGATTCCTCCTACTCGTTTTGAGCGGTCTCTCGATAAACTCGTAAAGACTGGGTTCCTTGAGCCGAACGAGGAACGTACGAAGTACGCCTTCACAGAGTCGCGGTTCAAGAAGTACATCAACGAGACGGCGCCGGCGGACCGGAGTGAGACGCACCGCCGTATTGCAGAAGCCCTTGAAGGAGTCGCGGACGGGAGGGGGGATGATCGAGCGAAGCAAATCGCACACCACTACAAAGAGGCAGGCGAGGCGGATCGGGCCTACGATTACTATGTGCGGGCGGCCGAGAGGGCGCGGTCTCTGTTTGCGGTGGGAGAGAGTATCGCGCTGCTTGAAGAGGCGCTGCGGCTGGGCGCCGAGCGGTCCGACACGGATGCCCTCCTCGAGCTCCTTGCCGACGGGTACACTCAGACCGGCGAACACCAGAAAGCGGAGAGCTGGTATCACAGGCTCCTTGAACGGAGCGCCGGGAATCGCGCCCTCCGCTACCGTTACCTCAAAGAGCTCGCCGCCGTGCAGACCAGGAGTGGGCATCTTGATGAGGCAAAGCGCTCCCTCGAAGAGGCGGCTTCGCTGGCGAGCACCGTGAAAGAGAGGATTGAGATTGAGGATGAGCTGGCTGCGATCGACATCTCCCGCGGCCGGTA
>PEWR01000099.1 GCA_002779395.1 Ignavibacteriales bacterium CG07_land_8_20_14_0_80_59_12 | reverse complement strand
TCCAGCACCGTGCCGCCCGCATTGTATACAATCAGATGAAGCGACGTTGGCGTGACATCTCCGATCGCGTAGTTGTAGTCCTTTGCCGACTTTATTGTGTAGGACGCATTGACGGGGTCGTGCAACGGTGCGCCTGCGGAGCCGATCACAAGGTGATGGATCCCATTGACGAGGTTGTGCTCGTAGAAATGCGAGTGCCCACTGATCACGAGCTGGCCTCCTTCCTGTTGCCGGTAATATATGAAATGACGGAATGATTTCCCTGCAGGGCCGGACGGCGAAATGGAGGGAAGGCGTCATGCTATCCTTCTCTCAAAGGGGAAGAGGAACGGCCCCGTGAAAGAGATCTCACCCGCGCAACGCGGCGAGGAGGTCTTCGAAGTCGGAGGGAAGGGGAGAGTCGAAATGGAGGAACTGCTTCGTCGTCGGGTGGATGAAGCCGAGTGTCTTCGCGTGAAGGGCCTGGCGTTTCATGATGATGAGGAGGCTCTGAACCTGCGACTTCCGGCGTGCTTCGGTGCTCCCCCACGCAATCCGCCTGCCGCCATACGACGGGTCCCCGAAGACAGGATGATGGATGTAAGAAAGGTGGACGCGGATCTGATGCGTCCTTCCCGTCCTCAGGTGCAGCTCAAGAAGGGTGAGAAACTCAAATGGCTCGATCACACTGTACTCGGTCGCGGCCGGCTTGCCCCCCTCGACCACCGCCATCTTCTTCCTGTCGCTCTTGCTCCTTCCGATTTCCGCCTCAATCTCCCCTTTCTGGGCGCCAAATGGACCCCACACGACAGCCCAGTACCTCCGGTCGATCGTCCGGCGAGCGAACTGGTCGGCCAGGAAGGAGTGCGCAAAGTCGTTCTTGGCGACGACGAGAAGGCCCGACGTTTCCTTGTCCAGTCTGTGAACAATGCCGGGTCGGAGCGGGTCGCCCCCTTCCGAAAGCGAGCGGCAATGATAGAGGAGCGCATTGGCAAGCGTGCCGGTGTAGTTGCCATACGCGGGATGCGTCACCATCCCTGCGGGCTTATTGACGACGATGAGGTCGCCGTCTTCGTAGAGGATGTCGACAGGGATGTCCTCGGGCTTTGCTTCCGGGGCGGGGGGCTTCGGAAGCGTGACGGCAATCTCGTCGCCCGAGGCGACGCGGTAGTTCGACTTTACCTTCTTCCCGTTGACGAGGACAAGGCCTTCTTCAATCGCCCTCTGCACCTTGGTGCGGGTGGCGTTGGCGATGTGTGTTGTGAGGTAGCTGTCGATTCGCTGCCGTTCGGCGATGTGAGGGACGAGGATGTGGTACGAGTCTCGCATGGATCGGGACGCCCCCTATCCCTGAGGCTCTGTCTTCTCCTCGAGGGTCTCCGGCTCCTTCCGGTGATGGAAGAGCAGAAGGAGGACAACTCCGATGGTGACGGCAGAGTCTGCGACATTAAAGATAGGGAAACGCGTGAACTGGTAGCCGAGGAGATTGACATGGAAGAAGTCGACGTCGATGAAGTCCACGACTCTTCCCTGGAAGAGAGGTGCGTCCTGGAAGAGGAGACCGTAGAAGACACGGTCAATGAGGTTGCCGACTGCGCCGCCAAGGATGAGTGCAAGCGAGAATCGCTCCATGACGCCGCGCCGGCGGATTGAGTAAATGTACCAGAGGATCCCGAGGCTGGCGAGGAGGGAGAAGATCGAGAAGAAGACCTTCGAGCTCACCTCGATGCCGAACGCCATGCCGGGATTCTCGATGTAGGTCATCCGAAGGAAATCGCCGAGGATCGGCTTCGAGGTGCCGAGTGGATATCCTGTGACATGGATTCCGAGGGCGGGAATGCTGACTCCGCGGATGAGAAGCTTGCTTACTTGGTCGGTGAGAACGACGAGGAGCGACACATAGAGGATACGCACGTGATTCTTCTAACTCCGTGTGGTAGAGATCAGGTCGTTCCTTTCCGGGTCTTGCACTTGCTGCAGAGCGATGTGTGCGGGACGACCTCGAGCCGCTCCTTTTCGATCGGATTGCCGCAGTCGCCGCAAATCCCGTACGTCCCCTTCTCAATGCGGACAAGGGCGTCGTTAAGGTAGTTGAGGAACTTCTGCTCTCGGGCCGCCATAAGGAACAGCTTCTCTCGCTCCATCGTGTCGGTCCCCTGCTCCATGTGGAGCGAGTACGCGGAGTTCTCCGTGACGTATTCGCCGGTGGTCTGGTCGACCATGCTCTCGCGGAGCATGTCGAGCTCCTCCATGATGTCTTTCCGCCGCTCCAGAATGATCTGCTTGAAATGCTCAAGGTCCGCCTTGGTGTGCCCCCTGGGGGGGCAGACAGTTCCTTTCTTGGCCGGGACCGCCCCGGCGGTCTTCATCGGTTTCGCTTTCACCGCAATCTTCCTTGGTGCGGTCTTCCGCTTCACAGTACTCTGTGCACCGGAGGTCTTCTTAGCGGCGGGCTTTATCACTTTCTTCGCCATGGTATTACTTCCTCCTGGGTACCTTCAAAACATGTTCTGTTCAATCTTGTGAACGTTCCACATGCCGCCGTATCCCGACTGAAGCATGCAGACCGTCAATGTCGACCTCCGCGACATGCAGGTCGGCCACGTCCTCAGTAAGCGGCCCTATCTCGCGGGCGAGTGTTTCCCTGCGGAGATAGTCACCAAACCGGTCAATGACACCAGCCAGCGATTCACCCGCGCGGAAAAAGATACTAATCCTATCGGTAACTTCAAAGCCCGCATCCTTTCGGAGATTCTGAATCCGGTTCACGAGCTCCCGCGCGCGCCCCTCGCTGATCAGCTCGTCTGTCAGATGTGTGTCGAGCGCTACCGTGATTCCCCCCCCGGATGCCACAAGCCAGCCCTCAATATCCTCACGTCTAGCCTCTACATCCGACGCCAGGAGCGTCACGGTCTCTCCACCCGCCTCGACGGCCGTGGAGCCGGTGACTTCAAGCGCCCGCAACTCCTCAGGCGTCAGCGTCTTGATCCGTTCGGCGACCGCTTTCGCAAGCTTTCCGAACTTCGGGCCGATTGACTTGAAGTTCGGTTTCCCGCGCCTGTTGACGATTCCGGCGTCGTCTGTCACGTACTCAATCGTCTTCACGTTGACTTCGTCGAGGATGAGCGGGGCGACGAGCTCAGTGTCGCTTCTCTCCTCTTGGCTCCCGACGGGAACGATGATACGTGGGAGCGGCTGGCGGACCCTCAGGTTCGATTTCATCCTGATTCCCCGCACGAGGCCCACGACAGTGAGAGCGCGCTCCATCCGGCGCTCGAGCGCCTTATCGATCACCCCCACTTCCACTGCCGGGAGGTCGGTGAGGTGGACCGATTCCACCGGCTCGAGCGCCGTTACCAAGTTCAGATTCCCATACAGAGTCTCTGCGATGAACGGCGCGATCGGCGCGATGAGCTTCGAGAGCGCGACGAGCGCTTCGTAGAGGGTTTGATAGGCGGCGAGCTTATCGTCTCCCGTCTGCGCCGCCCCGCCCCACTTCGACCAGAATCTGCGTCGCGACCGCCGGACGTACCAGTTTGAGAGACGCTCGATGGTGAATTCGCTCACGTCGCGCGCGGCCCGAGTGAGGTCGTACTCGTCCATTGCCTTCCGATAGCGTCCGATCAGACTGTTGAGCTCGGAGAGAATCCACCTGTCGATCTCCGGACGAGACGCGGGTGGGATCCTTGGCTCATGGTACGTGAAGCCGTCGATGTTCGCATACAGTGCAAAGAACGAATAGGTGTTGATGAGCGTGCCCATGAACTTCCGCTGGACTTCCTTGAGCCCCTCTTCGTCGAAGAGGGTGGGCCGCCACGGCGGACTCGATGTCATGAGGTACCAGCGCAGCGCGTCGGCACCGTACTTCTCGACAATATCAAAGGGGTTCACCGTGTTCCCCTTCGACTTCGACATCTTCTGACCTTCCTTGTCGAGGACAAGCTCGTTTACGATCACGTTCTTGAACGCCGGCCCGTCGAAGAGGAACGAGCCGATCGCGTGGAGCGTGTAGAACCAGCCGCGCGTCTGATCGATCCCCTCGGCGATGAAATCGGAGGGGTAGCGTTCCGCGAAAACCTCCCGGTTCTCAAACGGATAATGCCACTGCGCGAAAGGCATGCTGCCGGAGTCGAACCACACATCGATGAGCTCCGGCGTCCGGTACATCGTGCCGCGGCACTTCGGGCACGCGAGCTCGATCCGGTCGACGAACGGGCGGTGCAGGTCGAGCGGCTCGGGAATTCTCGCGCCGTGGGCAATGAGCTCGTCGATACTTCCGACGCTGAGTTGCTCTTTGCATGTATCGCAGATCCAGATGTTGAGCGGCGTTCCCCAGTACCGGTCGCGCGAGAGGGCCCAGTCTTTGTTCTCCTCGAGCCAGTTTCCGAATCGACCGCTCCCCACTTCCGGCGGAATCCAGTTGATCTCTTTATTGAGCTCGATCATCCGGTCCGCGTACGATGTGGTCCGGATGTACCACGACTCGCGCGCGTAATAGAGGAGAGGAGTGTGGCAGCGCCAGCAGTGCGGGTAACTGTGCGTGACGACCTCTTTCTTGTAGATCTGACGGCGTGCCTCCAGTGTCTCGATGATCTTCGGGTCAGCATCCTTCACGAACATGCCGGCGAAGTCGGTCACCGCGGAAACGAAGTCACCGCTCTTGTCGACTGGCTGGAGCACTGGAAGCGCGTACCTGCGTCCGATCTGATAGTCGTCTTCGCCGAATGCCGGGGCGATGTGGACGATGCCGCTGCCGTCCTCCGTCGTGACGAAATCTCCTTCGACGACGAAGAATGCTTGTCGGTCGACCGGTATGTACCCGAAAAGCCGCTCATACTCCATCCCGGCAAGCTCCGAGCCCTTCCGCTTCTCCAGCACCGTGTACTCCCCGTCAAGAACGGAGAGCCGCGGTTCCGCGAGGATCAGCATCTGTCCCTTGTTCTCCACCGTCAGGTAGGTAATGTCGGGATGCACGGCGAGTGCGACATTCGAGATGAGTGTCCATGGTGTTGTGGTCCAGACAAGGAAGTAGGTATCCTCGCTCCCCTTCACTCGTATCTTCACATACACGGACGGGTCCCTGACATCCTCGTATCCCTGCGACACCTCGTGGGAGGAAAGAGGGGTCTCGCACCGCGGACAGTAGGGCTGGATCTTGTGACCCTTGTAAATCATGCCGCGGCTGTGGAACTGCTTGAGCGCCCACCAGATCGACTCGACATACTCGTTCGCGCACGTAATGTAGGCGTCCTTCAAGTTGATCCAGTAACCGATCCGCTCGGTCATCCGCTCCCAGTCGTCGAGGTACTCGAAGACCGATTGCCGGCAGAGGGCGTTGAAGCGCTCGACGCCGTATGTCTCAATCTCATCCTTGTGCTTGAAGCCGAGCTTCTTCTCGACCTCAATCTCCACCGGCAGCCCGTGCGTGTCCCATCCCGCCTTGCGTCCCACCTCGTATCCTGCCATCGTTTTGTAGCGGCAGACGAGGTCCTTCAGCGTCCGCGCCATGACATGATGGATGCCGGGTTTCCCGTTCGCGGTTGGGGGTCCTTCGTAGAACGTGTATCGCGGCCGCCCCTTGCGGAGAGCGATGCTCTTCTCGAAGATCTGATGCTCTTTCCAGAACTTCAGGATTGTCTCTTCGTTGTCCGGGTAGTTGATCTTGTCAGTCAGCTCTTTGAACATTGGCTCTATCGGTTTCTTTCCAATCTTATCGGTGGAACAGCTTCGAGATCGCCCAGAGGAGAAGACTCAGGATAACGCTCAGCAGGATGCTTGTCGTGATCGGGAAGCAGATCTGCACGTTCTCCCGCTTGACGTGTATGTCGCCCGGGAGCTTTCCGATGATCGGGAAATTTGGGCCGATCATCAGGAGAACACCGCAGAGGGCGACGAGGCCGCCGGTCAGGATGAGGAATTTGCCCAGCTGCTGCATGGCTCACGCGGGGAGTCCCTTCATCTCCCGGAAGAGGAACGGGTTGAAGTTCGTCCCCCGATCATAGATGTCGATCCCCTCCTCCTGCTTGAGGAACCGGACGACACGGTACGTCAGAGGCGTCGCGAGGACCTCGAATCCAACCTTGAAAACGTAGTTTGACACAAAGACCGCCGTGAGAAGCGGCATCGGGAGTGCTCCGGCGAAAGCGACTGTCACGAACACGAGTGTGTCGACTCCCTCGCCGACCACCGTTGAACCGATGGTCCTCGTCCAGAGCCAGCGTCCCGCGGTGAGGATCTTCATTTTTGCCAGAACGTATGAGTTCGAAAACTCGCCGAGGAAGTAGCCGATGATCCCTGCGGCGACGAGACGCGGCGTGACGCCAAGGATTGCGACGTATGACTCCTGATGACTCCATCCGGCGGCAGGAGGGAGGACCTGGACAATCCAGAGCACGACAGTCATGAGGATGAGCGAAGAGAAGCCGGTCCAGATGACCTTACGGGACCGCCGGTAGCCGTACACCTCCGTCAGCACATCGCCGAAGATGTAGCTGACCGGGAAAAGGATGGTCCCCCCGTCGAAGGTGAAGAGTCCGAGGTCGAGGATCTTCGTCGATGCAACGTTCGAGATCAGAAGGACGGCGACGAAGAGGGCCGTGACCGTATCAAGATGGCGAAATGACGTCGCTGACAAGTCCCCTTCCCTTCCCCGTGCAAGACCGGGACGTCCCCCCCTGTCGTCAAAGCTTTTCGATGACACCTTTCATCACTGCGGTGAGGTTCGGTTCTGCCTTATTTGCGACGGCGATGATCTCCTCGACGGTGGCGGGCTTCAATGCATCCGGGAAGCACTCGTCCGTGAGGACTGAGAATCCAAGCACGCGGACCCCCATCTGCACCGCGACGATGTCCTCCGGGATGGTCGACATGCCGATGGCGTCGGCGCCAATCATGCGGAGAAACCGGTACTCCGACTTTGTCTCAAGGTTCGGACCGGACATCGCCGCGTACACGCCCCTCTGCATCCTGATTCTTGCGTCAAGTGCGACCTGCTCGGCGAGCTCGATGAGTTTCCGGTCGTACGGCTCGGACATGTCGGGAAACCGTGGGCCGAGCGTATCATCGTTCGGCCCGATGAGCGGATTGTCGCCCAGGAGGTTTATGTGATCGGTCATGA
This sequence comes from Ignavibacteriales bacterium CG07_land_8_20_14_0_80_59_12, assembly GCA_002779395.1. Classification (GTDB taxonomy): domain Bacteria; phylum Bacteroidota; class Ignavibacteria; order 0-14-0-80-59-12; family 0-14-0-80-59-12; genus 0-14-0-80-59-12. The sequence goes on along the minus strand of PEWR01000099.1, from coordinate 14,100 downwards.
TCATGATGTCGCCGCGGCGAAACAGGGGATTGAGCGCACCGGCGGCGTTCGACACAAGAAGCGTCTTCACACCGAGGCCTCCCGGAGCCGCCATTACGCGCACCGGGAAGGTGATCTGCTTCATCGTGTACCCTTCGTAGTAGTGGAAGCGCCCCTGCATCGCGACCACCTTTTTCCTCCCGAGCGTCCCGAAGATAAGCTTGCCGCGGTGCGACTCGACAGTCGAGACCGGGAAGTGGGGAATGTCGGTATAGTCGATGACGGTCTCCGGAGAAATCTCGCGTGCGAGCCCGCCGAGGCCGGTGCCGAGAATGATGCCGATCGGCGGCTCCATCGACGTCCGGCTGCGGATGAAACGGACCGCTTCGTCGATCTGCGCGCGTAGTTTCGGCGGCTCCTGCGGAGCGGTGGATGATTTCATAGAGGCGCACCGTTCGTTGTCTGTGGCGTTCCGGTCTCGGTGACCGACTTCACCACCTCCTGCAGATCGATGATCTCCTTCCCGGTCCCCTGCGAGAGGTGCTCGCGGAGGTCAGCCTCGGCGTCGAGCCTGAGAGCTCTGAGGAGCTCAAGCTCCGAACCAAGAAGTGTCGCAAGCTGTGCCTGAAGCATCTCCCTCTTCCCGCGGAGCATCCCGATCTCCGTCTGGAGCCGCAGGAGGTCCATCCTCGCCTTCTCCACGATCTGCTGTGCCTTTGATTCCGCATCGCGGATGACGATCTCAGCCTGTTTCTGAGCCTGAGCCTGGACGGATGCGCTCATCTCCTCTGCCTGGCGCAGCGTGTTCTGCAGGCTTCTCTCTATTTGCCGGAAGTCCGTGAGCTGGGTTTCCAGCCTCACGATCTTGTCGTGCATCTCCCGGTTCTGTTTCAGGAGTTCCTCCGTGTCCGTGGAGATCAGCTCGAGGGTGGTCTCGACCTCCTGCCGGTCGAACCCGCGGAACCGCTTGTGGAACTGTGCCTTTCGAATTTCAAGAGGAGTGAGTTTCATGCCGCCTCTCCCGTGTGGTTGGATTTCTTCCCCCGTGCGCCGAAGATGCCTGTCCCGATGCGGACCATTGTTGCCCCTTCCTCGATGGCGGATTCGAAGTCGCCGCTCATCCCCATCGAAAGTTCCTTGAAGTCGGGCCCTGCCACGGGCCGGCAATCGTCGAGCAGCTCGCGAAGTGTCCTGAATGATGCCCTCACCTCCGGTTCGCTCCCCTGGAGGGGTCCGAGTGTCATGAGGCCCCGGACGCGAAGCCCGGGCACGCGTCCGAGCGACGCCACGAGCGCGCGGGTCCCCCCGGGCGTGACGCCGAACTTCGACGACTCGCCCGATGTGTTAACTTCCACAAGTATGTCGAGACTCCTGCCGAGGGCGACGGCACGGCGCGACAGCTCTTCCCCCAGCCTCATTGAGTCGACCGAATGGACAAGCGCGATGAACGGGGCGAGGTATTTCACTTTGTTTGTCTGGAGGTGCCCCACGAAATGCCATCGAAGGGGGAGGGCACCCAGTTCTTCATGCTTAGAGAGGAGTTCCTGAACGAAATTCTCTCCGAAATCCCGCAGCCCGAGCTCTGCCGCCTCACGGATGGCACTGATCCCGAAGGTCTTTGAGACCGCGACGACGGTCACCGACCTGGGGTCGCGGCCGCACCGGAGGCACGTGCCCGCCACTAAGTCGTTGATTTTCTTGACGTTTTCAGCAATCATCTGCTCTCTGAGAGAAAAAATATACTTTACCACCGACTGAAATACAAACCTCATGCCCCGCCGAAGGCAGGCCGTCTCCTTGACTTCGTCTCGGCGTTTTCTTTATATTGGCTTTGTGAGGAGAAAGGCATCTTTTCCGAATGAACATCTTTGATTTTGACGACTACGACGAAGACGCGGACCCGTCAAAGCGCGAGCACTTTGACGAGGAGATTAACCGCTATAAGGAGATGCTGAAGGACGGCAGCGGAAGCATCACGAACCTCGAAGCTCTCGAGGAAATCGTGAATTTCTACTTTGATACAGAGAAGTACGACCAGGCCTTGAAGTACACCGACATGCTCGTCGCTCTCACTCCATACAGCGCCGACGCATGGGAACGGAAGGGGATGATCCTCAATAACCTCCAGCGCTACGCCGACGCTCTCGAGTGCTATGAGAAAGCTCTCAGCCTCAATCCCGTCGACCCTGATCTTCTCGTCAACAAGGCGATTGCCCTCGACAACCTCGACCGTCACACCGAAGCCCTGGAGCTCTTCGACGCCGTCCTCGACATCGATCCAGCCAATGAGAATGCCCTCTTCAACAAGGGGGTCACCCTCGAGAAGCTCGAGCGGTACGAAGAGGCAGGGCGTCTTTTCCGGTTCATCGTCGATGGGGACCCCGAGTACAAAGAGGCCTGGTACGAGCTCGGGTACTGCTACGACTACCTGAACCGGTTCACCGAATCGATCGAGTGCTACGACCGCCACATCGACCTCGACCCATACAACTACAACGCGTGGTACAACCGAGGGATCGTCCTCAACCGGGCCGAGATGTACAACAAGGCGATCGAGAGCTACGACATGTCGCTTGCGATCAAGGAGGACTTCGCCGCGGCGTGGTACAACAAGGGGAACGCCTTCGCCAACCTCGGGAAACTCCACGACGCCATCGAGTGCTACCGCCGCTCGGTCGGCATCGATCCGAACGACGTGCCGGCGTGGCACAACATGGGGAACGCGTACGAGGAACTCGGTCAGTGCAAGGAGGCCATCCGCTGCTTCGCGAAGGTCCTCAAGCTTGATCCCCAGCATTACGAGTCATTCTTCGGGCGCGGGAGCTGCTACGATATACTTGACCAGCACAGGAAAGCCCTGTCGGACTATAACAAGGCCATCGCGATCCACAGGGACTATCCCGAGGTCTGGTACGCGAAGGCAAACGCGGAGTACAACCTCGGGCGGCTCCGGGAATCGCTTGCAAGCATCCGTATGGTCCTGAAGCTCGATCCGACGAACCATGAGGCGTGGTACGATTACGCCGAGACCCTCTGCGAGTTCAACAGGTTCAAGGACGCCGTGAAGGCGTACGCGCGGGCAATTGAGCTGAAGCCCGAGTGGGCCGCGCCGTACCTCGGCGCCGCGGAAGTGTGCCGGACGCTCGGCATGAGTGAGGAGGCGCAGACGGCGCTCCGCCGTGCCCTCACACTTGACCCGAAGGTCGAGGATACTCTCCAGGAACAGTATCCGGAATTGTGGAAGCTGCGGAACGCGGACCCGGATCCCCGCGCCCCTGCGAGCTGAGACTCCTTCCGGATGCGTCTCCCGTTGGTGTGCCCTCCGGCGAGCTTTGATGCCGTTGTAAGGCATGAGAGCGGGGAGCACGCCCGGATGCGTTGAAGCAGGCCCCGCGTAACCACTGCATCTCCAGAAAGGCGAATGGACCGGTACGCACTTCTCGGATTTCCAGTTCATCATTCCATTTCTCCTGCCATTTACAATGCAGCGTTCGAAGCACTGCACATCGATGCGCGCTACGAGGCGATTGAAGTCAGGCCTGAAGCCCTCGCATCGACCGTACGTGACCTTCGCAACGCCGGTTTCCGCGGCTGGAACGTCACGTTGCCGCACAAGGAAAGGATACTTCAGTACATTGAGGTGGTCGATCCTCCCGCGGCGGAAGTGGGAGCTGTGAATACCGTCTACCGTGCCGGGCCGGCGCTGCACGGCGCCAACACTGATGTTGCAGGGATCGTTGAGTCGCTTGAACCGTACCGCGATAGGATTGCCGGGAAGTCTGCCCTGATCTTCGGGGCGGGAGGAGCGGCGAGAGCCGCAGTTGTTGCGCTCACGGGTTCGCTCGGCTGCATCCGGCTTTTCCTCTACAACCGGACTCGGTCGCGCGCGGAATTGCTCCTCCGCGACTTTGGCACGCGCCTTCGAGAGAAGAGAGTTGACATTGCGATCGTCGATGAGGCCGGCCTCGACGAGGCTCTCCGCCGGGCCGTCTGCGTGGTCAACACGACCAGCGCAGGGATGCATCCGTACGAGGATGCTCTGCCGGCCCCCTCGATTCGATTCCGTGATTCGCATGTGGCGTTCGATGCAGTCTATGTGCCGGAACGGACCCGGTTCCTGCGCGAGGCGGAGGCCGCCGGCGCCCGGTGCGTGGCCGGACTCGACATGCTGATCCGCCAGGCGGCATGTGCATTCTCGCTCTGGACGGGACGGAGCATGCCGTTTGATGCGGCACGGAACGCGGCCACCCTCGAACTACTCCAAAGGAGCAGACTCTCATGACCGCTGACGTAGTCTCTCTTGAGTCGTTGATACAGGCGTTTGGTCACGACCGATGGTCGAGTGCCCACATGCTTGCCCTCCACTCGCTGAAGATCCTAGAGCGTGTAACTGCACGGACACGTTCACTCTCGCCCCAGGCTGGACGTGGACTGTTCAAACGGACCGTGAACCAGCTTATCGCCGGACAGCCGGCCATGGCGATCGTTCTCAATGCTGTGGGCCAGGTTGAACACGCGGCTTCAGGCGTGAAAGAGGGATGGCAAGATGCCGCCGCAGACGTGATCGCGGAGCTGAAGGAGCAAATCGCCGATGCTCCGGCGCACATCGGGAAGCACGCCGCGCGCCTCATCGCTCCGAAAGCGACTATTATGGCTCTCAGCTACTCGAGCATCATCCTTCGCGTCGTGAAGGAACTCCAGGAGCATGGAAAACGGCCGTCGCTCGTCATCCTGGAGTCGCGTCCCCTCCTCGAAGCGCGGCGGCTCGCGACCGCCGTCGCGCGGCTCGGTGTGTCGGTCACGCTCTTCGTCGATGCTGCAGTGCAAGAATCCATCACGCGTTCAGACCTCGTCCTCCTTGGTGCCGATGCGATCCTCCGCGACGGCAGTGTCGTCCACAAAGTGGGAAGCTACCCCGTGGCGCTCGCGGCGCACGAGGGGAAGAAGCCGATCTACGTGGCGTGTGAGTCGCTGAAGGTTCTCAGGAAGGAAGACGAGCGGTTGGTGTGGAACAGGCCGCGGGAGGCGGGACACGTGTGGAGTCATCCGCCGACGGGAGTGCAGATCGAGAACATCCTCTTCGACCGTGTTCCGGGTCGTCTCATTAGCATGTACATCACAGAGCATGGCGCCGCAAGGAAGCCGCTCACTGCGGCCCCGCCGCGGCGGTTGGAGAAACCAAAAGGGGAGGAAGGCGGTCGAACTGCGGCCCGCGCGATCAAGAAGCCGGACCCTTCTGAGGATGCAGCTTCCGGCGGAAGGTAAGCTTCAGCTCGAATCCTCCGCGGACATGCTTGCCCGATACATCATCGGCGAGGACGCGCATGAGGAAGATTCCCCGGCCGCTCTCCTTCATGATGTTCTCGTCATGAATCGGGTTCGGCACCGAGCCCATCTCGAACCCGTTCCCTTTGTCCCGCACCTTCGCAACGATCTTTCTCGCCGAAAGTTCGATGATGACCTCGACGGTCTGCGACGGGTCGGAGCGGTTCCCGTGGACGATCGCATTGTTCACTCCCTCGGTGACACTCACGAGAAGCTTGTGAAACTCCACCTCGTCGAACTGCGCGGTCCGGTTTATCTCCTCGAGGAATTCCTCCGCGAGGCGGATATTCCGAGGATCACTGGCGATGTTTGTGCGGAACATCCGAACCTTTGTACTCTCTGCTTTTACCATTTCCATTCCACCCGGAGGTCAAGAGAAGGGATCGTTCGAACCTCGCTGCCGGTCTGAAGCTGCCGCTCGTACCAGCCCGTGCATTGGACGGTCCCGGCCGGCATGCGAACGGTAAGTGCCGCCGTTGGGCCCGCGGACCGGACGAACGCTGCGAGGGTCCGTGCGTCGCCGCGAACGCGTTCCTCAGACCGTGAGAAGTAGCGGTATCCCAATCCCGCTTCCACAGTCTCAGAAATCCGCGCGTGAAGTTCAAGTACCCAGAGCTTCTCAAGCACGTCCCCCGTCTGAATCTCAGTGAAGGAGTTCCAGTTGAACTGCCCCTGCTCGTATCTGCGAAGCTGCCCGAACCCCAGGAGCGACACGGTGGGGGAAAGCTCGGCAGCAACCGAGTCCGAAACCGTCATTTGGCGGAAAAGGTAACTCTTCATGGATATCCCGAGGTTCTCGAAGTCGTAGACGGTGTAGTTCGCGAGGACCTCGCCAGCGGCCCGGTTGAGGATGCCGTCCGCGAGGCGGGCCGTGACGGCGGGACGGAACTTGAAGACACGATTCCAGTTGTTGTTCGCACTTCGCTCGGAGTTGAGGTAGACCGTGTGGAGGAGGAAAACGGCTACAGGGAGCTCCACGGAAAACGTCGAATTGAACTGATGGAAGAGCGCAGCGTTGAGGTACGTCATGAGCTCGTCCCTGTCCTCGACGTTCTCCTCGCTCGGCGTGTCATATCGGAGGGAGTTCTGGAACCCCTCGAGGACGAACCGTGTCGCCGCGCCCCGGTGTATACCGATTCTCCCCGAGAGACGCGCCTGCTGTGTGGTGTTGTCCTTTCTTGACTCCTCGGCTGAGCGAAGGTCGTACAGCGGACGCGGAAACTGTGCGTTGGGCTGTACCGAGTGGGTCTCATCCCGTTCCAGGTATGTGAGCTCAAGTAAGCCGTCCATCCTCGATTCGATGAACGATATCCCCGCTCCTCCCTGGAGCCGGAACTCCTGGACCTCTGTCGGGAAGAGGTTCGAGGGGGCGGACTGCAGTAGCCTGTATCGGATGTCCCTTACGACGGAGCGGTTTGCCACGAGGCCGCTGAATGTGAGCTTCGTTGAGCTGCCGAGCGCCGTGAAGAGTGTGTCGGAGGCCGTGACCGCGTTCTCAAGTCGTGACTCGATGTTGTTCCTGATGGAGAAACCGGTGGTGACGAACGAGTCGGCGGGGAAATAGAACTCGCGGTTCATCCGCAGAAACTGGACGTGAAACCGGTCCGCCGCCGCGCCGAAATCCTTCCCTATGTCAAACTGCGCCGCTGATGTCGACCAGCGGCGGGGTTTGATGAAATCGTCGTTGTAACGCAAGTCGCCGTGCAAGAGGTACCCCTGCGTCATTATTTCCTGTAGCTCCATCGTGAGCGAGTAGCTTGGCCCCTGGTCACGCGTCCCGAGCTGCTGATCCCACCGGAGCCCGGCCGCGGGGAGGATCGAGAACCACGAAAGGGGCCGATACTCGAACCCTGCGCGGAGGAGGGTGTTCGACACATTGCTGAGCGCGAGCTGCCGGTTGTCCGCTGCGATTGTTGACGACGCTTCGAGTACCGCGCTCAAGCTCGGCGCGACGGGAGCGCGGAGAAGAAGAGAGAAGGATTGGTTATCCTGCACGAACCTCTGTCCCGATGCAACGACGCTTGACCTGAACCCTTCGATGAAGCGGACTCCGATTCCGCCAAGCTCACGGTCGAGCGAGATCTTGCCGGTCAGAAGCGTCGTGTTAACGAACCGGCTGAACCGGACCGATGCTGTGCTGTCAAAAGCCTGGGCCGGAGCATACGAGGTAGAAACCGTTGTCAGGAACATGAGGGCGAGAGCTCCGGGAAACGTTTGAAGTGGGCGTCCGCTGAGGGGGGAAACCCGGGTGTGGCGTACGGCTCCTGGATCTCTCATCATCGGGTTTCCATCAATACATCCGCAGCAAGCACGTCAAGTCTCCGGACGCGTGCCTCATCGCCCCGGACTGACCTCGGGCAGAAGGTGCTGCCACGTGTAGCGGGGGGAATAGTCAAGGAGTGATCCGGCCCGGGCGGACGAGATCAGTGAGGCCGTCTCGCCGACGGGCGATCCTGCGACCGCCACTTTCATGGTAGGTCGAACTCCTGTCCGCGCTCGGGGATCATGACGGAGGAGAATCCTGCGCCTTCGAGCGCCGCCGAGAGCTTCTGCTGCTGGTCGAGGTCCCCGTGGACAAGGAATACTCTCTTGAGACGCTTCCTGTCGAATTGCGAGACGTAGGACAGTGTCTCCGCCTGATCGGCATGGGCGCTGAAGCTGTTCATGACGATCACGTCGGCTTTGAGCCTGTACTCGTTGCCCATGATCCTGACCTCGGGCTCCCGCATGACGATCTTCTTGCCGAGCGTGTTCTCCGCCATGTAGCCGACGACAAGGATCGTGTTGCGCGGGTCCTCGATGGAGTTCGTGAGGTGGTGGAGGATGCGTCCGCCTTCGCACATCCCCGAGGCGGCGATGATCATGCACGGCTCCTTGTTCTTGTTGAGGGACTTCGATTCCTCGACGGACCTGACATAGTGGAGCCGGTGGAATCCAAACGGGTCGTCGTCCTTGTTGATGAGGTCGAGCGTCTCGCGGTCGTAGCACTCGTGGTGCAGGCGGAAGATCTCCGTTGCATCGACGCTGAGGGGACTGTCGACGTAGATCGGAATCTGCGGGACGGAAGTAGTCTCGAAGAGATTATGGAGCGCGTAGACAAGATCCTGCGTGCGGCCGACGCTGAAGGCGGGGACGATGATCTTCCCGTTCTCATTCACGGCGCTCTGGATAACGCGTGTGAGTGTCGCATTCACCTCCGACATCGGCTTGTGGAAACGTCCGCCGTATGTGCTCTCGAGAATGAGGTAGTCGACATCGCCCATGAACTCGGGGTCCTTGAGGATCGGGAGGTTCGGCCGCCCGAGGTCGCCGGTGAAGCCGAGCCGGACCGTGGTACCATTCTCGAGGAGGTCGAGCACTGTGAGAGCGGAACCGAGGATGTGCCCTGCGTCGTGGAACGTCACGGTCACGCCATCAGCGACGGGAAAGGGCGTCAGGTACTTCTCGCCATCGAAGTGCTCGATGGCATGGAGCGCATCGTCGACCGTGTAGAGGGGTTCGACGAGAGGCCGGTTGCGTCTCGCGTTTTTCTTGTTAAGGTGGGCAGCGTCGAGCGACTGGATGTGTGCGCTGTCCTGCAGCATGATCTTGCAGAGGTCGCGTGTTGCGCTGGTGGCATGAATCTCTCCCTCGAACCCATGGCGAGCGAGGCTTGGGAGGTTGCCGCTGTGGTCGATGTGAGCGTGCGACAGAACAACCGTGTCGACGGATGCCGGCTCGAACGGGAAGTTCCGGTTCCGCTCAAACGCCTCTGTGCGCTTCCCCTGGAAGAGCCCGCAGTCGAGGAGGACATGTGAGCCGTTGACGTTGAGTGAGTGCATCGAGCCGGTGACGGTCCGTGCCGCCCCCCAGAACTGGAGCTTCATGGGTGCCTCTTCTGTAGTTTATCGCTTCGCGCGTCGGTCTTGGCGCTGCGCGTGATATTCTTTTGCGGCGTGGACAAACTCTCTGAAAAGGGGATGCGCCTTTGTCGCACGCGAACGGAGCTCCGGATGAAACTGTCCGGCCACGAACCACGGGTGGTCGGGAAGCTCGATCATTTCGACGAGGTAGCCGTCGGGTGAGAGGCCGCTGAAAACCATCCCCCCGTCTGCGAGCCGCTTCCGGAACTTGTTGTTTACTTCGTAACGGTGGCGATGCCGCTCGGTGATGAACTCACGCTTGTATGCGCTGCGCGCCTTCGTGCTCTTCTGAAGGACGCACGGGTACGAGCCGAGCCTCATCGAGCCGCCAAGCTCCTTCACGCTGCGCTGCTGGGGCATGATATCGATGACATCGTACCGCGTGTGTTTGAACTCTGTGCTGTTTGCCCCGTCCATACCGCAGACGTTCCGTGCAAACTCGATGACGGCGCACTGGAGTCCGAGGCATATGCCGAAGAATGGGATCCGGTTCTCGCGGACGTGCCGGATCGATTTAATCTTTCCCTCGACGCCCCGCTCCCCGAAGCCGCCGGGCACGAGGACGCCGTCGACGTCCGTGAAGTACGATTGCGGCCCGTTCGTCTCTACGTCCTCGGCGCGGATCCACTTCAGCTCGACGCGGACGTTGTTCTCGGCACCGGCGTGGATGAACGCTTCCATGATGCTCTTGTATGCGTCGAGAAGATCGGTATACTTGCCGACGATGCCGATCTTCACGGAACCGGATGGGTTCTTCAACTTCTCGACGAATCTTTTCCAGAGACGGAGATCCGGTGCACCGGTCTTAAGGCCGAGCTTCTCCAGGACGAGCGCGGCGAGGTTCTCCTTCTCGAACATGAGGGGGACTTCGTAGATTGACTCGACGTCGCGGCCTTCGATGACGGCCCTCGGCTCGACGTTGCAGAAAAGGGCGATCTTCTCACGGACTTCCTTCGAAAGGCGCCGCTCGGTGCGGGCGATGAGGATGTCAGGCTGAATCCCGATCTCCTGCAGAGCCTTCACGCTGTGCTGCGTCGGCTTCGTCTTGAGCTCGCCGGCGGACTTTATGAACGGTACGAGCGTCACGTGGATGCTGATGGCATTCCGGCGTCCCACCTTGAGCATGAACTGCCGCATCGCTTCAAGGAAGGGGAGGCTTTCGATGTCGCCGACCGTCCCGCCGATCTCCGTGATGATGACGTCGTACCGGCCGCCGGAGGCAAGGCGGGTGTACCGCCGACGGATCTCGTCGGTGATGTGGGGAATCACCTGGACCGTGTCACCGAGGTAGTCGCCCCGCCGCTCCTTGCTGATCACCTCGAAGTAGACCTGTCCCGCCGTCGTGTTGTTCTCGCGTGTGGTGTTCGTGTCGAGGAAGCGCTCGTAATGGCCCAGGTCGAGGTCGGTCTCTGCACCGTCGTCCGTCACGTACACCTCCCCGTGCTGGAACGGGTTCATCGTGCCGGGGTCGACGTTGATGTAAGGATCGAATTTCTGGATGGAGACGCGGAGGCCGCGAGACTTAAGGAGGAGTCCGAGCGAGGAGGCAGCGATCCCTTTGCCGAGCGAAGAGACGACGCCTCCCGTGACAAAGACATACTTTACATGGTCTCGTCTTGCCATAGAACGTGCTTTCTGAAGGAGGTGGGTTGGTTCATTGTCATCTGGGAGAATTCACCACGGATCAGCGCGAAAAGAGGACGGATTCACACGGATCAGGATTATTCCCCGCAAAGACCTGTCTGTGCCGGCAAGCCAGAGCTTTCATTCGTGGAGATCCGTCATTCTTCCCTGTTCATCCGCGGTTTCAGTCACTTCCCCAAGAGAGCGGAGACGCGCATCACGTCCTCAGGCGTGTCGACCGCAACGCTTTCGAGCGTCGTTAAGACAACCCTGATCTTCATTCCGTGCTCGAGGAGGCGGAGTTGCTCAAGCTGTTCGCAGCGCTCTAAATGTCCGGCCGGAAGCTCGATGAAACGTCGGAGCGCTTCCCGCCGGTACGCGTAGAGCCCGATGTGTTTGAAGTGACGGAACGGCTTCCCGGTGTCTCTCACGTACGGGATCGGAGAGCGTGAGAAGTAAAGCGCGTACCCGTGCCAGTTGGTTACCACCTTTACCACGCTCGCTCGCTGGAGGTCTTCCGGATCGGAGATCTCGATGGCGGGCGTGGCGACGTCTGCCGCGCGGTCGTCGACGAGTGCCTGCACGCACGCATCTATGTTCTCGGGCGGAAGAAGGGGTTCGTCCACCTGGATGTTGACGATGATGTCGGCGTAAGGAAACTGTTCTGCCGCCACGGCGATCCGGTCGCTCCCGGATGGCAGCGCGGAGGATGTCATGACCACACGGCCGCCGCACTGCTCGACGACCCACCTGATCCGGTCGTCGTCCGTCGCGACGATCACCTCGGAGAGGAGAGAGGCGCGTTTCGCCCGCTCGAAAACATGGAGGATCATCGGCGCACCCCCGATCGTGACAAGCGGTTTACCGGGAAGCCGGGTTGACCCGTATCGCGCCGGGATGATCCCGACCGCGCGCGTTTCCGCGGCACTCACCGTATCACCTTGGGCACTTTGAAGAATTTCTCTGTCCGGTCGGGGGCGTTCTTGAGGATCTCTTCAGGTGGATACGACGGCTCAACCGTATCCTCGCGGAATACGCTGCTCAGCTCTATGACATGGGAGAGAGGCTCAACCTTTGTCGTATCAAGCTCCTTGAGCTTCTCCATGAAATCGAGGATGCGATTGAGTTGCCGGACCAGCCTCTCCTTCTCGTCAGGCGTGAACGAGAGCCGCGCGAGTGCGGCGACGTGCTCAACGTCCTGGACGGTTACCGACATGCTGAATCCTTTGTCGTTGGGAGCACTGCGCCAGCGGGCGCGCCGCTCAGCGTGTGGTTCCTGAGAATGATGGACTGCACCTGCTCCATGAGGTGCGTCTCTCCTTCGCGCGTATCCATTCCTTCCGTCGGGATGGGAGGCTCGACGACGAGTTCGATCGTTCCGGGCCGGATCGCGAGGTGTCTCTTCGGAAGCACGTGCTCGCTGCCGTTGATAGTGACCGGGATGATGGGAACACCCGCATGTGCTGCGAGCGAGAAAGCGCCGCGTTTGAACGGCTGAACCCGTCCGTCGGGCGATCGCGTCCCCTCGGCGAAGAGGATGACCGACATCCCTTCACGGATACGTCGCGCCGCTTCTTCGATGCTGCGAGCGGCCTCGCGTCCGCGTTCCCGGACGACGGGGATGTAAGTGCTGGCCTTCAGCGCCCACCCCAAGAAGACGACTTTCTGGAGTTCCTTCTTGTAGACGAAGTGAACGGCATCCGGTATGCCCGCCAAAACTGCGGGGATGTCGAAGAGACTTGCGTGGTTCGATACGTAGACATAAGGCCGCCCGGGAACGATGTTTTCAGTCCCTTTCGTCCGCACACGCACGCCCGACGTGAAAAGAACCATCCGTGACCAAGCCCGGGCACACCAGTCGAATATCTCCGTCCGGCGGGTCACCGCCGGAGCCACGATCGCGATGACTGCCACCGGCGCTGTGAAGAGCGCAATGATGGCGATCCGGATGTAGGAAATCAGCCGCGTGAAGACGGAGACATGCCTGACGCCTTGACCGGTCATGAAAGCTTTGCGAGACCCCCGAGATCAATGCTGTGGGCGACGGAGTGAACGAGATCGATGTCATCGCTCCCGCTCAGGTTGAGGATCACGACGTAGCGTTTACCGACGATGATGGTAAGCTTCGCCTCCTTGCCTCCCTCGGTATGCCGGACCTCCTCCAGCGCGGGCCAGCCGGCTACCTCCACTGTTTTCTCATACCCTTCGGCATCCTCGCGTTAGTGATGGACTTCCTGCCGTGTTCGGTTCCTGTGAAGTTTACGATTTTGTCACCGTTTCTGCAAGCACTAATAGACACGGCCCACCGCCCGGCCGAAGCGGACGATCATGCGGTTTTCCCTTCGAGGTGGGTGTGACGCGGGGGAGACGGCACGGCGCACCTGCCCATCCGCCTCTCCCAGGGGGCAGGTAGGTGCACCACGGGTCTTAATCGAGCGGCGTGAAGCTGTTAAGTATCCTGTTTATGAGCTGCCTGTTCTGCTTGAACAGAGACCGTTTGGTCGCTACGTAGATCAGGTACTTGTGCTTCTTGTAGGATGCCCCCATGACATAGAGACCTGCGTCCTGCGTCTCTGCCTTCCCCGTGGCTTCGCAGAGCCAGATCAGAAGTCCGTTGAGGTCCCCTTCCTCAGGCCGCTTCGTCAACGAGAGGTCCATGTCCTTGACCGCCTTCTCGAAAATGCCACGAGGAGCAAGCTTGGTATCAAGGGTATAAACAACGACGACGATCGACGAATCCGGGGAAAGGGAGCGGGCGTACGGGTCCTCGTCGTCGCCCCCGGTCGTCGTCTTCCAGCCCGCGGGTGTCTTGAACTCAATGGAGTGATCCTTCCATGAGAACTTGTACCAGTCTTGAGCCATTGCGAGACTGCCCAGGAGGCCGATCATAACGATGCAGCCACAAACCAACCAAATTCCCCTTTTCATGGGTCCTCCTGTGTTGCTGTATCTCCGTTTGAACAAGCCAATGCCCTGTCAGTGGAACTCGAACTGGAATCCATGGCCGCTACTCAGATCGTCGTAGTTGTGGACAAATTCCATCATGTCGCCCATGCGCTTGCTCCTTCCTCCGTGCGCCGTCTAACGTACGCTTCGAAAGAATAAGGTAACAAGTTGGAGACGAGCAATAAACATTCAATATACTTAAAAATAAACGCCCAGTCAATAAGAGCCAAGCCGGCGAATTGACTCTGTAATAGCTCAGTAAGAATGTCAGGGTCTGAGTCCAATAGAAATGTCAGGTATCTGTTGTATTTTGGGAGTCCCCAAA
>PEWR01000147.1 GCA_002779395.1 Ignavibacteriales bacterium CG07_land_8_20_14_0_80_59_12 | reverse complement strand
GAATCTGCGCCCGCCTTCACCCTCCGATTAACCACTTTGCCAATCGTTCTTTGATGCGTTTGAGCCGTTCAGAAGCTATTTGACCAATTGCTCCAAGAAGAATTTCCCCTTCAACTGCCGCCAGCCGGCTTCATGGACATTGTGAGCGGCCCTGAGTGCGCGAATCAGTCACCACTCAAAGAGATACGTCCAGGGAGTAGAGAGAAAAGTATGATCAGAGGAAGAATGAGATAATGCAGTAAGCGAGCGCTCCTACGACAGCCGAACAGGGGATCGTGAGGATCCAGGAGATGATGATGTTCCCCGCGACTCCCCACCTGACCGCGGAGACACGTTTCGTCGCACCCACCCCCATGATGGCGCCGCTAATGGTGTGAGTGGTGCTGACGGCAATTCCGCCGAAGGCGGTCAGCAGGAGTGTGATTCCCCCCGCTGTCTCAGCGCAGAAGCCGTCCGACGTTTTGAGCTTCGTGATCTTCTGCCCCATCGTCTTCACGATTCGCCACCCGCCGAACAGTGTTCCCATTGCGATTGCAAAGTGGCACATGAGAATGACCCAGAACGGCACGTCAAACGTTTTGAGAAATCCCGCCGTGACAAGGAGCCCAGTGATAATCCCCATCGTCTTCTGTGCGTCGTTCGTCCCATGACCCAGACTGTAGAGTGCAGCCGACACGAGCTGCAAACGGCGGAAGAGCCCGTTCACCTTCGCTGCTGAACGGCCGTGAAAAACCCACATGAGGAAGACCATGAGGATGAAACCGAGTACCATCCCCATGAGTGGAGCAACGGCAATGAATATGAGAGTCTTTGCCCATCCCCCGAGAATGATGGCGCCAAATCCCGCTTTGACAACTGCGGCTCCCGCGTATCCTCCCATGAGCGCGTGAGAAGAGCTCGTCGGGAGACCGTTGTACCACGTGACGAGGTCCCACGCAATAGCACCGACAAGGCCGCTCAAGATCACGTATTCGTTCACCGCGCTAAGCTCGACGAGACCCTTACCTAGCGTTTTCGCAATGTGGACGTCGAAAAGAAATGCGGCAACAAGGTTGAAGAACGCCGCCCAGACGACTGCCTGGCGAGGCGTAAGGACGCGGGTCGAGACGACGGTGGCGATGGAATTCGCCGAGTCATGGAACCCGTTGAGGAAATCGAAGATGAGGGCGAGTGCGACAACAACGAGGACGAGTGTCAGCATACGGGACCGTTGCGCCGCGGATCAGGCGTGCTTGATGAGGATCGTCTCGAGGACGTTCGCGGCGTCTTCGCACTTGTCCGTCGCCGTCTCCAGGCTCACGTAGATCTCCTTCAGCTTGATGATCTTCACCGGGTCCCTCTCATTCTCAAAGAGGTCCGCAACCGCCTGGTCGAACACATCATCCGCTTCGTTCTCGTACGTGTTGATTCGTTCAAGTACTTTCTTCAGCGCATCGTTGTCGTGGAAGTCGCGGAGCATCGGGATTCCCTGCTTGAGCTCCTCCACACCCGAGTGCAGGATATCGATGAGCGTGACCGTCGGCGGGGGACATTCTGACACCTTGTAGAGAAGGAAGCGCTCAGCAACCCCGTTCATGAAGTCCATGATGTCGTCGAGTGCCGATGCAAGCTCGTGGATGTCTTCGCGGTCGAAGGGGGTGACGAACGTCGCGTTGAGCTCGGCGTAGATCCGGTGCGTCACCGAGTCCGCCTGGTGTTCGAGGTCCTCAAACTCACGGACGAGGTCCGCTCCCCCGCTCCCGAGGCGCGCCGGAAGCTCTTTCAGGAGATCCGCGCCTCTCATCAGAAGCGTCGTCATTTCCTCAAAGAGGGAATAGAACTTTTCGTCGTGCGGGAGGAGTACCTGGATGAGACGGTCGAGTCGCATTGAGATTCCTTTGGGCGGTTATGCGGGGCGGGCAACTTTTAAAGCTACCCAATTCCCGCAAGAAATCCAAGAAGCCGCCGCGTCGGCACAGACTCCACAGCCGTTGAGCCTCACTTGCTCTCCGCCGGAGGCGTCTCAAACCTCACAGTCTTCACCCACGTCCGCTTCTCCTTCCTGATCAGGTCAAGGTAGAGCGCCCGACCGACGATGAAGATCCAGATCTGGCAGTAGGTGAAGTACATCAGAAGGATGAGGCCGATCTGGCGGAAGCTGTCCTCACGATCATAGGAGAGGGCAAGGAGGATCTCAAGGACAAAGAGGACGAAGGCGAGTATCCAGACCGCCGTGTAGGGTCCGGGGAGAGGGATTGCGATGAGCCCCAGGGCGCTCAGGACAAAGAGGATGTCCGAAGCGACGATAGCGATGAAGAAGACGTAGTAAAGAGCGACAAGGTTGAGGACATCGACGGCAAGCCACTTGTTCGTGAACTGGGGGATTTCCTTGAAGAACTTGAGCGCGACGTAGTTGTTCCCACGCACCCACCTCGTACGCTGCTTTGTCCACACACTCCAGGTTTCAGGCTCCTGTTCGTTCGTGATGGCGTACGGGATCACCTTGATATGGTACCCCTCCATGTAGATGCGGATGGAGAGTTCCGAGTCCTCAGTGATCGCCTCCTCGTCCCATCCCTTGAGCTCCTCGAGGAGGCGTCGGCGGACGACGAAGTTCGTCCCCGGGAGGGTCGAGATCTTGAAAAGCTTCCAGCGGCCCGCCTGAAGGATCGACTGGAAACTGAGTGTTTCGATGTTGACAAACCGGGTGAGGAGATTCCGATGCCGGTTCACAGTCCGGAATTTCCCGAGCACCGCACCGAGGTCCGGGTGAAGGAGGAGCTGCGCCATGAGGTACCTGAGGGCGGACGGTACCGGGGTGTTGTCCGCATCGTAAACGGCGACGAACTCCGCATCGGTGTGCCGGAGCCCGATGTTGAGAGCACGTGATTTCCCCTTCCCTCCCTCACCCTCGGGGATGCTGAGGAGGCCGACGCGCCTGTCCCTGCCGGCGATCTCCTTCACAATCGTCTCGGTGGCATCCGTCGAGCCGTCGTTGATGACGAGTATCTCGAACCGGTCAGGGGGATAGTCGAATGTAAGCATCGCATTGAGCGTCCGCCGGATCACCTTCTCCTCATTGTGTGCGGGGATGAGGACGGCGACGCGAGGGAAATCAAACTTCATCGCGTCGACCGCTCTTCTCTCCTTCATGGAGCCAAGGAAATGGAAATACCCTGCCACGGTGAGGACGAGCTGGTAGGCGATCATGAACCAGATGAGGATTACAGCGACAACGAAGAGAATGCTGAGATCGAGCTGGAGCGCAGTATCTGCCATAGGCCCTACACGATTGAGCGGTAGCGGATCCGCACGATGAGGTAGAACACTATCAGAATGCCCCCGGCAAGGACCCCAAAGACCACGATGAGCGAGGACGACCAGAAGCTCGTCAGGTCGACCCCGTAGGAGACACTGCTCTGGGCCACAACGAGGATCGTATGTTCACCGGGCGGCAGCATGAGCGCGAAGCGGCCGTCACCCTTGAGTGCGCGGAACGCGGTTTCCGTGCCGTCGACGAAGACGGCGAACGGCTCCTTCGTGAGTGTGACGATGCACCGGTTCTCGGACCGGTAGCGGAACTCGACGCTCCGCTGCGAGCTCTTCTCCGAAAGGAGGTCCCCCGTGATCGAGAGGATGCGGGTTTCGAGGATGTCGACCTGGAACGGCCGCACCCCCTCAGGCACAAGCGTCACACGGTACGACCCTGTGGGGAGCAGGAACTTCCCGTCCCCGATCGAGAGCTGCCGCTCACCGTTGCGCAGGATCTCCATCGTCCCTGACGCCAGCTGGAGCACGATAGGGACCGGCGTGACGACCTCCCACCCGTCCTGGATGCGCCCGAGCCGCACCTGCGACGCATACGCAGACGTGAGGAGGACAAGATCCTGCGGATTGACGCTCGACTCGGCGTAGATTGTAGCACGGCGGGCCCCCTGTGCGGCGGCATTTACGAGCCAGTAGCTCTCCGTTCCCGTCTGCGTGCGCGTCGGGAACGGTGTGATCATCGAGTCGGATCTCAGCGAGTAGATGTTGAGATCGAGAGCGAAGTCGCGCGACCCGATAATGCCGGCATAGCGGCTGCCGACGGTCTCGTAGCGCCGCGGGTCAAGCGACCACATGGACTCCGGGTCCTCAACCTGAAGCGTGAAGCAGTACTTCGACCGGAGAGCAAGGAGCTCCTTCACATCGACACCGAGGTAGCTGCGAAGCTCGGGTGCGCTGAGATTGTCCATGATCGTCACCGTGACGCCGAACCCGGGTTTTGCCCTCCGAACAGAGTCGACGAGAGCGAGGAACGTGTCATGGAGCCGCGCGATTGTGCGGACGCGGAAGTTCACAAACAGAGAGAGGGATGCCTGGTCATTCCTCCAGTACCGGGGGGAAGCCGGGTCAAGGAGTTCTGCGGGATCGAAGCCGAACTCATGCCGGAACTGGTTCCGGGCGGACGGGTGGAAGGGGCTCATGAGACGGGGGTCCCTCACGCCGCGCCCCGATTCGAAGTAGAGCTCGGCAAGATTCACACCATCCCAGTCGTAGGATGCGAGGAACCTCCGCTCGTAGTCGACCACAGCGGCCAGGCACCCGGGGTCGGTGAGAGCCACGGGGTAACGCCAGGAGGGGCGAACGTCTTCACCCCGGTAGTTCTTCTCCCGCCATTCCGGATGGTCGTTCCAGAATTTCTGGCTCACCTGGGGCAGCTCGAGCCAGGCGTAGACGAGGATGCCATTCGCGTGCGCGACACGGATGAGCCGCGCGTAGTCATAGGTGTATTTCGCGTACTCCTGCCACCCTGCGACATTGATGACACGGATGCCTGCTGCCGCCCACCGTGTCGCGAGCTGCTCAATGCTGATGTTGTGTCGGTACCCGGGGTCGAAGTACATCTCAAGCTGGTCGCGCCGCACGATAGGACGAAGGGAGAGAAACTTCTCAACGTACTGGATGAGGTACGGGTAGCGGCTGTAGCCCCCCGTGCTTGTGGGATCAAACCGCGTCCCGAAGAAGATGAACTTTCCGTCGCCGTACTCCCTCCCGATCACCACGGGCAGCTGGGTGCGATCGTCTGTGGCGAACACCTCGTCGTCGCGAAGCGTCTCGAATTTGTTCATCACCTCTCCGCGTCGCCAGCGGAGGAGCTCCTCGGGGAAGAGGCGGTCACGGACGCGGTCAACGCGCACCGCAGCATCGAGGAACTTCACGCCGAGCTCTGCTGCCACGGGGTTCCTGAAGTCTGTGATGAGGTTCCCACCCTGTTCGACGTAGGACCGGAGAACCTCGACCTGGTCGTCCGTAAGGGTGTCGGTGACGTTGTAGGGCACGAGCACGATATTGTAAGGGCCGGGGCGCAGCGCCGCCTGCGGCGTGACGACGGCGCTGTCGACCGGAATGTTGAGCACCCGGAAGACACCCGAGAGGCTCGACTGGTCATTGAGTGCGCCGCCGCTGGCACGCGGGTCGTAGAGAAAGAGAACGATCGCGGGGGCATGAGGCGGTTCCGACTTGAATACACGCTGGAAGAATTTGGAGGCCTCGAACCTGACTTTCTCCCAGAACGAGAGGTTGCGCTCCTGGTACTCGGTTGGTTCGGCCGCGTAGATCCATTTCGGATCGAGTTTAATCTCCCGCTGCACAACGCCGCTTCGACGGTCGGGCGACACCTCGCGGCGGGCCACCTCTCCGTTCTCGTTGAAGAAAATTTCCCGGAGGTACTGCTCGTTGAGCCGGATACTGATTGAGGCGCTGCCGCTCACGATTGCGCGATCGTCGAGCGTCACAGTGTTCGTGCTGTCCCTGAGATCAATGTAGGTGTAGCCGAGATTCTCAATGCCGTCGACGAGCCGCTCGAGGACGGAAAGGTCGACGAACGGGTGGAAGAAAGCAGTTGCGAAACCGTCGCGCACCGCGAGGTTCGCCTTCGCGAAACCAATGAGACGGTCGACCGTTTCCTCTTCCTTTTTCAGGTCGCTTTCCATCGGGACGTACCCGAGGTTTTCCGGGTAGATCCGCTGCCCATACATATCACGAAAGATCACGTACGGGAAATACTGGCTTTCGTCGGTGCGGTCGAGGACGAGACGCTGTTCAATGGCAGTAGTGAAGTGGGACGCGAAGACCTGGTAGTCGATTGTCGACGCGGTGTAGTGCGGCGTCTCCCAGGCGATCGGGTACACGCCGTTCTTCATGCATTCGAGGATGCCCTCGCGGATCTTCCGTTCGACATAGTCCTTCGAATCGACGGGGAGCGTGTTGTCCCGGCTCTCGTCCCAGAACTCGTAGTCGGTAGTCGTCTCGCCGCGGTACTGGTGCGTAGTCCCGTGCATGACGATCGACCCGCCGCGCTCCATGATGTAGTGAAGAGCATCGACGTAATCCGGTTTCTCCGACATCGCTACACGCATGCCCGCCGCGGGATTCACATAGAACGGGACGACACCGACGAGGAACGGGACGTGGCGTGAAGAGAGAATGTCGGCAACGGCCCTGAGCTGGCCCGCATCCGAAAGGGGATTCGTGTCCTCAATCCTGATGAGTGCGGAATGTGAGACGGGATGATTCTCACCGAGGATGTCGTGGAGCATATCCGCGAAAAGGAGATACCGGTCCGCCTCGGTGGCATAAGAGAATGGTGAATCGACGACGTACCAGAAACTGCCGCTCCGGACGATGTACGGGATCCGCACCCGCCGCCGCGACGAGATCGCCGTGGCCAGAACGGCACACCGGCCCGGGTCGGTGATCCGGATGACGGCTGCGTTCGGCTCGGTCTTTGTAAACGTTCGGCCGTTCCCTTCGACCGCGTCGTACACGGTCGCCGTATCGAATCGCACATACGCAAAACCGTACCGCTTCCCGAGGTCAAAGGAGCCGGCGAACCGGCCCATGCCTGTGTTGATCCACACAAACGGGCGGCTTGTGTTGTAGACATCCTGCAAGAACTTCTGAGGAGGAACGTCCCGGC
>PEWR01000044.1:498-7071 GCA_002779395.1 Ignavibacteriales bacterium CG07_land_8_20_14_0_80_59_12 | reverse complement strand
CCAGGCAGGACAACTGCTAATGGATCGACTTCAGCGTCTTGAAAACCCTCGCGGCTGCCTCGCCTTCAAATTCGCGACACCGGGCCGGACTCGGGATCGTCTGTTCAAGCTTTGCAGCGGCGGCGAGTATCTCCCTTTCGGTCTTCAGGAGCAGCGGCAGCCAGCCGCTGCCGGCGTTGTTGTCGAGCTTCGTCACGTCCGCATACTCATGGCGGTCGCTTCCTTTCAACGGTCGCAGGAGGTCCTTGAGCCGCTTCGCCTCGTCGCAGATCGGGGCTGCGGTGCTCCCTCTCATCTCCAGCGGCGTCTCGCCGGCGTCCACCCACAACGGAACGGCTATTGACGTGACCGGCTCGCCGAGTATTGTCCACATTGTCGGCTTGATGGGCTCTTCGCTCTCGCCGATTCCGTGAATGACAACCGTCCCTGCCGTGCTCGGGCGATTGACCGTGTGGTTCGTATGGATCCAGTAGGGCGTGCCGGTGGGCAGCTTCTTCCATTCATCCCGCGGAGTATTGTGAAGGAGCGGGTGGCCAAGGTCACGTGCGGCGACCTGAAGAATGAACTCGACCGTGATGCCGCGCGGCGGAGCAGACTTGAATATCTCGGTCGCCCTGTCGAACCGCAGGTACCCCATTCCGGCATCGGCTCTCCCGCTCTGCGAAAAGTTCGTGTTGATGATGTACTTCTCAGGGAAGTCTCTTGCATCAAACCGCTTGTACCCGAGGTTGTAGACTTCAAACAGCGCGGCCCCTGCTTGTGCGTCGATGACGCCGAAGTTCGCACGGCTTCCGAGGTTGGGGCCGAGGTTGTGCTTCAGGTACTCCTCGAAGTCCCGAACCGTGGCGCACGTCCGAAGCGCATCCGCCATGATGATTCCTTCAAGGTCCTCTTCCTCGCCGGAGCCCTGCGGGAGGTTGTACGCCACGCTGTTCATGATGGCAAAGCCCACCGCGTTCAGCCCCGACCATGCTCTTCGTCCGGAGGAATCCTCGGCGTTCACAAGGGCGAGGTAGCTGAACGGAGTCTCCTTGACGTAGACTACTCTGTTCGAGAGCTGGTCCGTGTCCCTGTTCTTCCACAGGATCGGACGCCCGTCAGGCGTCGCCTCACCGCTGATGATGGCAGTGGTGCATTCTTCATGGTTGCGCTGGGCGTGGAGCGACGAGGCTGTCAGCGCCGTGAGTGCGAATAGAACCAGAGTGCAGATTAGCCTTGATGATCTCATATCGGTCTCTCCAATTATCGAGAAGACAATGCGGGGAGCGAGGTGACGAAGCGAACTCCTCAAAGAGAAGAACGACAAGCACGTTCCACTTTCCGCACACCTTTCTCAATGTTCTTCCTGAAGTTCTCTGCGAGCGCCGGAACACTGAGAAGGAATGTGGGCCGTATCTCCTTGATGTTATTGAGAATGTTCTTGAGAGTCTCAATCGGCGGCTTTCCAGGCTGCACCGACGCGAAGCTCGCACCGTTCCGCAGTGGACACACTCCATGCGGTCGTCAAGATACAGACGGGGGTTATGAATTCCAAGTTCAAATCCGGCCCGCCGGAATGCTTGATTCCTCGATAGGACTTTCATAGTTTTGATCGAAAGGCCCTGCCATGTCTGTCAGCAAATTAGAAATCAAAGAGGGGGTTCCTCTCTCGGGACACACCACGATTGGAGTCGGGGGAAGGGCGAGGTTTTTCTTTTCGTGTGGCAGCGTGGAGCATCTGCGCACCGGTCTGCTCTTCGCGAAAGAAAAGGGGCTTCGTGCGCACATCCTTGGCGGCGGAAGCAACACAATCATCGCCGATGCCGGTTTTGACGGCGTCGTGCTGAAGATCGACCTGCAAGGCGTGAGGATGCATGAAGAAGGAGCCTGGCTTTTCTTGTCGGCGGCAGCCGGCGAGAAGTGGGACGAGCTTGTGAAGACGTGCGTTGAACGCGATGCTGCGGGAATTGAGTGCCTCTCCGGAATCCCTGGCACCGTCGGCGCGACGCCCATCCAGAACGTCGGGGCGTACGGGCAGGAGGTGAGTGAGACAATCGTCTCGCTCAGACTCATGGATCGTGATTCCCTCGAGATGCTAGAGATGGACGGACGCGACTGTGAGTTCAGATACCGTCAGAGCCGCTTCAAGTCACGCGAGAAGGATCGCTACATCATCACGGAGGTCACGTACCGGCTCCGGCGGCACGCAAGCCCCGAGGTCGAGTACCCCGAGCTGGCGCGGCACCTCGCTCTGGCCTCCGACCTGGGAAAGCTCGAAGGAGGCAGAGCTTCTCTCAAGGCGGTCCGCGAAGGGGTGATTGCCCTGCGGAGGAAGAAATCGATGGTGATCGACCCATCGGACCCGAATTCGCGATCGGTCGGATCGTTCTTTCTGAACCCTGTTCTGACCGACGAAGAATTGCGCCCCTTTCAGGAGCGGTGCCGCAAGTCAGGCGAGAAGGGACCGGTCTCTACCTTTCGCATGGAGAGCGGGACGAAAATTCCTGCGGCGTGGCTCGTGGAGCATGCCGGGTTCAGCAAGGGGTATGTGAAAGGAGGCGCAGGTATTTCAACGAATCACGCCCTTGCGATCGTGAACTGCGGCGGCACCGCCAAGGAGATACTTGCGCTGGCGGAAGAAATAGAGAAAGGGGTCTACAACAGGTTCGGCATCCGACTGGAACGGGAGCCCGTCATCGTCGGGTAGTCTCTTACGCGGGGCAGCTGTGCGAAGCCCGGTCGCGGATCGGCGTCCAGCTGTAGGAGTCGGCCCTTCAGAGTTGCATCAGGGTATGGGAGGTGCTCGACCTCTACGCCTCGTTCTACTCCCGCTCCGTGGACTCTGGATAGGCGAGAGCTGGGGCGCTCACTTGACGGAGGCAGGCGTTCTGGCCCTGCTCCTTGTTGTGTGCGTGGCCGTTTCCGCAAAGACATTTCGGTGGGAGTGAGCGGCCATCCGTAAACGAGGAGGTTTCCAATGATCAAAGCTGTCATCTTTGCCGCCGGGACGGTCGGAATTACTCTGATCTCGTGGCGCTCGCTGCGCGACTGGCAGGCCCACGGATTCTACCGGTTCTTTGCCTTTGAATCGATTATGGCCCTGATCCTTGTCAACGTTGATCGCTGGTTCGCCGACCCGTTCTCTCTCCTCCAGGTCATCTCGTGGGTGCTGCTCCTCTCTTCGCTTCTCATGGCGGCCGAAGGTTACCACCTGCTAAGGGTCGTCGGAAAACCGAAGGCTCCAACCGCCGGTTTAACGGACATGGCGTTCGAGAATACCACAAAGCTCGTCAAGGTGGGGGCGTATAAACGAATCCGCCCTCCAGGAGTTCTGGAGAGATCATGGTTTTGAGGCACAGTGTGCGGGAGACCTGTGGAGAATCTTCCCCAGTCACCGACCTAACGGATGAGCTGCATAGCGCGTGTGGCTGAGAAGGAGTGGGTAGTCATTCTGCAATAATAGATGCCGGTCGGCAGAGAAGACGCGTTGAAGGTGACTGCATGCTCGCCGGCGGCCGTCTCTCCTTCAAAAAGGGTTGCGATCATCCTCCCAAGCACGTCGAAGACTCTGAGTGAAACGCGATACCTCACGCCCGTACCCGGCAATGTGAACCGGATCGTCGTCGCCGGATTGAACGGGTTTGGGAAGTTCTGTGACAGAGAGAAGTCGGCGGGTGCGGGGATCTTCTTCTCCATCGCTCCGACCGGCGCATCAACGAAATTGAGTATCCTCCGCATCAACGCGTTCCTCGCCGTATCGGGATAGAACGCCTCGAACGGTATTCCGAGGTTCACGAGCTTGCCGGGCGTAGTTCCTCCTGGAAAGGTCCCCTGGTAGCTCACGCCCGCGTAGCTGTCCGCCACACCGCTGTAGGCAAGGCAGTTCACACCGCCGTTTACGCCGCTGATGACGTCCGGGTACCTCACGTTGATAGCGCCGTGGGTTCCGTTGTCAAAGTGAAGAATTTCCATCCTGTCGAAGATCGATCCCGCAACCGGCTCCGCATCGTAGTACATTCCCGCCTGTCCACCCGGCGCGTCGTTCACGTACTGTGCCTTGAGGTACTGGGAGTAGAAGATGCTGTCACCCGCGTACCCCTTCTTGCCGAGGTCCCATGCGATCTCGGAACCAGATACCAGGAGCCGCCCGCCGTCTTCCAGGAACATCTTCAGGGCTTCCTGTTCATCTGCATTGAGCGTCTCGTCGACGGTGCTCTCGTCACCCAGGATGTAGTCCACGATGCGATAGCTCGCAAGCGGGGCGATTCCCGCGACGACGGCGTCGTTGGTCGCGGAGGAGAACGCACGGTCGTTGGCAAGCACGGCCTTGCCGTGCTGCCGAACGAAGTCGAACGTGTTGCCAGTCGAAGGGCGGTCGAACCCGTTGACGATCAGCACGTCGTGGGGCCGCGATGAAGGAACGGCTGCGAGGACTTCGGAGAGAGGGGAAGCTGCAGACGGAGTGACGGCTCTCAATCGAAAGAAGCAGATAGAGTCCGCTGTGAGCCCGGCGGCCACACCTCCCTCTGGGCCGAGAAGGAGGGAGTCCCGGAAGCTGACCCCGTCCGTCCCCGTGTACGCAATGTAGTGCGTCGTATCGTTTGTTCCCTTCAACAGGATACGCAGGCTTCTCCCATCCTCCCTGAAGACGCCGAAGGAGCGGGGAGGAGGAAGCTGGAGATCGCCGATTGGATATCCCGGATTTGGGACCGCTCCCTCGTCGCTCAGCAGCCGGCAGAGAGCAGGATCGGCGAGGACAGAAGCGACAGTGCTCGAGGACGTGTCGATCCTAACGGCATTCTGCACGAGGCGGATGCCGTGGCTGTAGTCGGCGTACGTTTCCTCGTGCCCGTCATAGAGCGGCTGGATCCGAACGCCGTCCAGTTTGTGCCAGCCGTAGATCACCACCCTCTTTGGAGACTTAGACGGGTAGATCACGTTGGAAATGATGACGTCTTTCTTGTCGCCGCCAACGAGGGCACCGAGCGGATGCGCCGCGATCTGCGAATCCCTCTGCGCGCGAACCATCGTGTTGTGCTGTGCGAAGACAGGGACGGTGGTCATGTGGGCGCTCGGGGGGATGGGTGACGGCGCAAGCTTCGCCGTTGCGGCCCTGTAGATGGTGTCCACCATCTTCCTTGTGGGTAGGCTGCAGTTGAGTGCGTTGGCGATCCGCTGGGCGAGAATCGGGGTCATCGGCGTGAGAAAGTAGTCGTCGTTGGTCCCGATCGCGAGGTAGTCCGCCGTGACATAGAACGTGACGTGATGGATCGTTCCGCCGACTATGGTGTCCGCCGTGACCGGCACGAGCGTGCGCAGGAAATCCGGGACGTTCCCCGCAAGAATCTGCGAATAGATCTCGTACTCTCGGTCCGCGAGGGGCAGCATTGAGATCATTTTGACGAACTGGCTTCCCTTCGGTGCGTCGGCATGGCGGGGTGGCAGGGGAAGTGTCTGCGAGAAAGACCGGAAGGGTGAGAAAAGGGCGACGACGAACAAGAGTGACGCTGCGAGTCTCATGAACTGGCTCCTCCTTCACTGGCGAATTGAAAATACGGCGGCCGCCGCCAATATGCAACGCGGATGAACAGAATGGGAGCGCGCGGAATGAGAGCGTTCGAGGGACGGCCGGACCGCGAGGACTCCTGGTGTAGATTTTGTGCCGGGACTTGGGTAGAT
Source organism: Ignavibacteriales bacterium CG07_land_8_20_14_0_80_59_12 (assembly GCA_002779395.1). Classification (GTDB taxonomy): domain Bacteria; phylum Bacteroidota; class Ignavibacteria; order 0-14-0-80-59-12; family 0-14-0-80-59-12; genus 0-14-0-80-59-12. Next base: position 1,413 of record PEWR01000044.1, on the reverse strand, counting down.
TATAGATCGCGCTGTGCACGTGATGAGTTCACTGACCCGGTATTCGCAGGACAAGGAGGTTCTCGGTGAAGAAGCTTCTCGGATTGCTCTGCGTCATATTGCTTTCTGTGTTCCTGTTCGGATGTGCGTCTGAGAGAGAAGTATCCATGAGACCGGACTCGCACACGACGACCGAGGGGTGGTTCGTCCTCGCGAAGGACGATCTCAGGGGAGGGATGTATGACACCCGACATGCCGCGATCTTTGGGAAGTACGCCCCGGGATACAACCGTCAGGTCCTGGAAGGGGTCGACACGGTGCAGTCAACGGCAATGGATGGCGGCGGCTACTTCGTCGGCAAGGACTCGGTACCGACCGAATCTCCCATTGGGTATCCCTTGAAGCTGTTCGGGAAACCGCTCCTTGACCCGCCGCGAACGACAAGCTACTGCAGCGGTTCGTCGTACGGAGCTTTCATCGAAGCACTCAACCGGATTTTCTCCGACAGGCGGGACATCTCTTACGACCGCTATGAGGCACTCCGGATGCAGGAGGAGAACGGCGGCCGCCGCGAGGACCGCATCAAGTACTGGGGAAAGTGGAACGATGACGGTTTTGGCAGCCACTATGCGCTTGTCCAGTACTCGAGAATGGGGGAAGAGATCAAGCCGCGTGATGCACGCCCGGGTGACTTCGTAAACATCTCATGGAAAGCCGGCCTCGGCCACTCGGTTGTGTTCTTAGGCTGGTACGTGAACGAGAAGGATGAGAAGTGCATAGTCTACTGGTCGAGCCAGAAGGCGACACACGGCTACTCCGACCAGGTTGTGCCGATTAGCAGGATCAAAGATGTGAAATTCGTGCGTATGACGCACCCGGAGAGCCTCTTCATATTTGATGTCTCCACGCCCGTGAACCGCGACATCCCCGGCGACG
>PEWR01000044.1:0-361 GCA_002779395.1 Ignavibacteriales bacterium CG07_land_8_20_14_0_80_59_12 | reverse complement strand
CCCTCCCATGTTTCCCGACTCGAGTACACACGTCGGTCACAGTGCTCGCCGCCAGCTCGGGTTTGTCATTGAGTCTGATTCCCTTGATTCTTTCCTTGGCCTTTTGTAGACTCATTGGGGCGTGGGGGGAGGGCTCAACATTTACTGAGACTGATTTTTTGCCGGCAGGGCGGACTCCATGCAAGAGCGATGGAGTGTGTGCGCCTGCTTGTGTATGCTTCATGCAGGGAAGGATGCGTGGGGAGAAGTTCATCAGGATAGGGAGTCACAGAAGGAGGTCCCGAATGAAAGGGTTGACGTTGTTGTTCATACCACTCCTGCTTGCGCTGTGCCCGGGGGTTCCCTCCGCCTATTCGCAGTC
>PEWR01000125.1 GCA_002779395.1 Ignavibacteriales bacterium CG07_land_8_20_14_0_80_59_12 | reverse complement strand
AAGTACCAGGAGAGGAAGGGAGTCTCGGAGACGGCGAGGTAGATGCTGCCTGCCGAATCGACATCGACTCCCCATGCCTGATCGAGGCCAGATCCGCCGCGGGTGAGATACCAGGGGGAGGGTTGAGCCGCCGAGGATCCCGCGAGGAGGAACAGAAGCAGGAATCCTACGCGATTCAGCGGGCGTGACTTGACTGTCGTATGGTCCTGTCCGTGAAGAATCGAATGCTCCACATCATCAACTTCGGAGCGGATGTTGAGGAACGCTACGGGTTGTCGAAGAAAGAGCCGATGAAGAGTCCGGCTTCGAGGCTGAGACCCTTCGCCTTGAAGCTTGACGGGAGGCCGGCTGCATCGAACCCGTTCGATGACCACGACCCGGGCGCGCTGACGTAGTAGCCGCCGCCGAGGCGAAGGCCGAGCCACGAGTAGAGATGCACTTCCACGCACGCAGTGGGACGGACGAAGAAGAACGGGGCGCCGTATTCTTTGATGATATCGTGCGACACCGCCGCGTCATTCAGCTCGTTCAGGTCCTGATCCCAGTTCTTTGTCGCGTCATCATGACGTGCGAGGCGAAGGCTGAGCTTCCCCCCGCCGATGGTTGCACCGAACGCAAGATCCACTTTCGGATGGACCGGGACGACATATTCGACGGTGAGGCCGCCGAGGCCGACACCCACGGTCGACTCGCGCTTGATGCCCTTCGCCGTGCTTGTGAGATCAATCGACCCACCGGCCCCCATCCCACCGATGCGCATGTTCCTCACAAGGTTCACGTACGCAAAACCCCCGCCGCCGTACATGATCATGCCCCGCGAGCCGAAGTCCGGCATCCCTACTTGGGCGAGGTCGGTGTTGATATCCTTCAGGGACGGTACGAAATAGATCGGAATGAACCCTCCTCCGCCTCCCATCTTCGCCCATGATGCAGTCTCTTCCTCTTCCTGGTTCGGCGGGTTCTCGATCTGCGCCGCAAGAATCCCGGGGAGGTTGAACAAGAGCAAGAGTAGTAGAATCCGCTTCATAACCGTTTCCCTCCTTGGGCTGATAGCTGTCCGGACCCCGCGGGAGTCCTGCACGAAGCAACTCACGAAAGATAGACACGTCGCGTTGCAGTTGCAACATCGTTTCTTGGATTTTGGACGGAATTGACGTAATATCTCTACGCTCTCTTCTTAGGACGGTTGATTGCACAGATTGTTCGCGGAGGAACACGGCACGTCGTGAGGGTGCAGGTCGGAGACATATCGCTCTCCTGTCTCGTCGCGGGTTCTGAAAGCAGCCGCCCCGTGGTCTTCATTCACGGCTTCCCCTTCAGCAAGGCGATGTGGGGTCCGCAGATAAGCGCCCTCGCCTCCGGTTACAGGGTGGTGACCTATGATATCCGCGGGCACGGAGAGAGCGATCGGGGAGACGGGCACTACCTCATCGAGTTTTTCGTCGACGATCTGATCGGACTTCTCGATGCGCTCCACATTGATGACCCGGTCCTCGTCGGCCTCTCGATGGGAGGATACATCGTGCTCCGCGCCGTTGAGCGAAGCCCCGAGCGTTTCTCAGCGCTTGTCCTCTGCGACACACGAAGCGAGGCCGATTCGAACGAGGGAAAGCTGAAGCGCGCCGCGATGATCAGGCTCCTAAAGACAGAGGGGATCGATGCCTTCGCCGAGCAGAGCATCAAAACCCTGTTTGCTCCCGACAGCTTCACAAAGAACCCATCTGCCGTCAGCTTCGTCAGGGACACGATCCTTGCGACGACGCCGGAGACCATTGCCGCGACGCACATTGCGCTGTCGGCGCGAACCGATCACACCGACTCCCTCTCCCGCATCACGGTGCCGACGCTCATCCTTGTCGGAGAGCATGACGCGGTCACGCCCCCCTCGGCTGCGCTTTCGATGAAGGAAAGGATACAACATGCGGATGTGCACATCATCTCGGGGGCCGGACACGTCAGCAATCTTGAGAACCCGCAGGAGTTCAACCGCTTTCTCAAAGCGTTTCTGGACAAACTAATGTAACTCGGAGACAGGACAATGACCGACCATGGAACAAAATCCCCGGGGGGCGTCCCCGTGACTACGGCGCCGCCGGCAACCGATCACGCTGCCGGGACGCACAGCGCGGCGGCAGCCACCGTGGCGCCGATGCTCGGAGCTTCGGAACGTCTCGTATCGCTCGACGTCTTCCGCGGCATGACGATCGCCGGAATGATCCTCGTGAACAACGCGGGCACATGGCAGGCCATTTACCCGGCCCTCAGGCATGCGGCATGGGACGGGTGCACGCCCACGGATTTGATATTTCCGTTCTTCCTCTTCATCGTCGGCGTCGCGATCACTTATTCGTTCGCGAAGCGGATCGCACGCGGAGACAGCAAGAAGAAGCTCTTCATCCAGATCGTCCGGCGTTCGATCATCATTTACCTCCTCGGGCTTCTTCTCAACGGTTTCTCGACGTTCGATTTTGCGGCAGCCGGCAGCGACGGAGTGTTCGCAGCGATCGGGAAGGACCTCTCAACACTCAGGGTGGTCGGCGTTCTCAACCGTATTGCATTCTGCTACTTCCTCGCCGGCACGAGCTTCCTGCTCCTGAAGCAGAGGGGACGGGTCATCCTGACGGTGTCGCTCCTCTGGTTCTATTTCATCCTCATGAAGTTCATCCCGGTGCCCGAAGGCGGGACCGGCATCCTCGACAAGGTCGGGAACTGGGGGCAGTACATCGACAGCCACCTCATCGCCGGTCACATGTGGTCGTTGTCGAAGATATGGGACCCTGAGGCACTTCTCGGCACGTTCCCGGCGCTGGCGACCACGTTCCTCGGCATCTTCACGGGCGAATACCTGCGCTCGAACAAATCCCCGCTTGAGAAGATCTCCGCGATGTACTTCCTCGGGGTCATCGGTCTCATCGGCGGCATCATCTGGGACATGTGGTTCCCGATCAACAAGGCTCTCTGGACAAGCTCATACGTCCTTTACACCGGCGGCATGGCGCTTCTCTTCCTCGCGACGTGTTACTATCTCATCGATGTAAAGAAGATCACATGGTGGACGAAGCCGTTCGTGATCTACGGGATGAACGCCATCGCGGTGTACGTCCTCTCCGGCATCGTCGCCGTGCTCTTCATCCGGATTAAGATCGGCGGAGCGGAGGGGAAGGGGGTCTCGCTGCACGAGGTTTCCTACAACTTCTTTGCTTCGTTCGCGAGCCCGATCAACGCTTCGCTCCTCTGGGCTCTTTCCTATGTGATCGTCTGGCTCGGAATCATGTGGGTCTTCTACAAGAAGAAGATATTCATCAAGGTGTGACGCCGCACTCGCTGCGTGACTTGCGCCCGGCGGTAAGGGCACTGATGATTATCCGTGTCAATCCGTCTTCTTCCATGAAAATCCGCGGTTCCATTTTCCTGTCTCTTCCTTCAAATGCGAGCGGTTTGCTTTTCAAGGGATCGCTCGCTACTTTTATCTGACGATCTGAGAGGGTTTCGTGGGAATTCTCAGCACATTCATGCGTCGAAGCACCCTGTTTTGCGTGTGCGCCGCCGTTTCTGTGGGTTCGGCCGGAGCGCAGACATCCGCATACCGTTTTCTTCTCAACGATGCGAGTGCCCGCGCAGCCGCGCTCGGCGGCAGCTTCGTCGCGATGACAGATGACCCCAATCTCGTCTTTGTGAACCCGGCCGGACTTCACACGCTCACGGGGCCGGACCGGGCCGTGTCTTTCGGCTTCTTCAAGAACCTCCTCGACGTGAACGCCGGTTACGCGAGCGGCGCACTTCATCTTTACAACGGAGCGGTGGTCGGCGCCGGTGTCATCTACACGAACTACGGCTCGTTCTCCGAACGCGACGAGCTCGGCAACGAGCTCGGGAGTTTCAGCGCCGGCGACTTCGCGCTGATCGCGGGGTACGCCGATGAGCTCTCCCCCGGACTCTCATACGGCGTGAACCTCCGGTTCATCTATTCGTCCATCGCCGGCTACCGCTCGACCGCTGCCGCATCAGACGCCGGACTCCTCTACGTCATTCCTGAGAACGGCCTCACGCTCGGCGCGAGCCTGACGAACCTTGGTCTTCAGCTCTCGACGTATGCCGGCACGAAAGAGAACCTCCCGCTTGATTTCTCCGTCGGCGTTTCAAAACAGGTTGAGCACCTTCCTCTTCTTCTCAATCTGAATTTCCGCCAGCTCAACGTGGATGAGTCTTCGTTCTTCAGAAGGTTCCGAAGGTTCGCAATCGGCGGAGAGTTCACCGCCAGCGATGTTTTTCGCCTTCGGTTCGGCTTCGACAACGCGCGCCGCCAGGACTTGAAGATCGGTCAGTCGGCCGGACTCGCAGGATTCTCCGTCGGCGCCGGGGTCCTCGTCTCAGGGTATCGCTTCGACTACGCCTTCACATCCCTCGGCAAGGTCGGCACGCTCCATCGTGTGAATATAACCCTGGGGTTTTGAGACCGCCTGCGAGTCAGGCCAGGAGGAAGCGAAGGGGTAGCATCTCTTCCTGCAGAGTCCTTCCCGGTTCTTCCCGGGAAGGACTTCCTGTTCTGAGGGTATACCGATGATTCCGCTCGAGGACTTCCGGCGTCACATACGGGACAACGATTCCCTCACTTCCCGTACGGACGCTCGATGTATTTCTCTGCCTCGCGGTGCGAACCGTGGAAATCCCTCCAATCCGTCACCTTCCTGTATTGCTCCAGCGCCAGGTCCCTTCTGTTCTGAAGGTCGTAGACCATCCCGATCTTCAGGTTCGCCATAACCATGAAGGGCGACGGACCGTGCTGGTCGGTAGACCTGCTCAACTCATCGCAGGCGTAGTAGTACCTGAGCGCTTCCTTGAGCTGCCCCCAGCTCATGGCACACAAGCCGAGGTAGTAGAGAGCTTCGCGCTTCACGTGGGCCGAATATCCTGTCTCGCTGCGGTCGCACCTCGCGATGATGCCGGACCAGACCTGCTGCGACTCGGTCCACCGGCTCAGCGAGATGTCGCACCGGCCGATAAACCTCCTGAAGACGGAGTTCCGCGGATATGAGCGCGAAAGCTTCTCTGCCAGCCCGAGCGCCTTCGCATAGTCTTTCTCATACCCATAATAGATCTGGAGGAGGAAGTACGTTGCTTCGGCCCACGCGTACTTCGCCTTCTCCGAGGCAATCATGAGCTGCGCAATGCCGAGCGCCCGATTTCCTTTGGGGAAAAGGATTGCTATCGGCTTGATGAGGGGGTATTCGCGGGGGAGAACCTCAGCATAGTAGTTGTAGATGCCGATACCGAGGAGAACGTCGTAGTTGGATGGGTCAAGCTGAAAGAGGTGCTGGACAATAGGGATCGCGATCCGGCCGTCGTTCGCAGCGGTTAGCCATTCCTCGTGGGTCATACGCCTGCGGCCGCGGAAACCGATTGCTCCTCCCTTGAAGAAGAGAGAAGTGACATCATCCGGGTTCGAGTCAAGCTTGCGGTCGCACATCTCAATGACATGTTCGAGCTTGTTCGAAAACGCGGCCTCGAACGAGCGGTTCTCCGGCTCGATTGTGATCCTCCACCAGTCGACCATCGCCCGGAAAAAGTAGCCGGAGGGATGTGAGGGCCAGCGGTTCACGACCTCCCGAAACGTGCGGTCGGCGCTGTCGAACTCAAGGTTGTAGATCTCCGCGACCCCCTGCTTCACAAGCCGGTCGTACTGCGGATCATCGATCCACTGCGACAGGCCGCTCTGGCTCGAGAGGAGAATAAGGAGCGCGACCGAAAGGCTATGCAGCCACAGTTTCATGCTCTCTTCGCTGTTTGAGGATCCATACTCCTTCACCTCGCTTGAACCACTGTGAAAAGAGGAGGAATGCCGATCCGGCGACAAGGACAATGGTCGCGAGCGCACCGCCCTCAGGCCCGAACGGGCCGCCCGTAAGCCATTCGGGTCCGCGCTGGACAAGCCTGAAAAGTGAGTACTCTGCCATCACGCCGCCGCTCACCGGGAAGGAGAACACTGTGCCTTCGAGGTAATTCCAGGCGAAGTGAAGCGCGAATGGAAGCCACAGCGTCCGTGTCCGCAGGTACGCGATTGAAAGCCACGCACCGGCAAGCATGATGTTCACAACTCCGAGAACGGAAGAGTTCGGGTTCGCAACGTGCGCCGCGCCGAAGATTGCGGACATGATGAGCATCCCTGCGAGAGGGTTCGTCCCCTCGATGAGCGTCTGGAAGATGTAGCCGCGAAAGAGAAGCTCTTCGCCGAATGCGCCCATGGCATACCATGCCGCGCCGCTGAGGAGCACAAGGAGAGCGCTTCGAGTCCCCTGCGGAGGAGCCTGAAGCGAGGCGAACCCCGCGAGCCGCTCGACGAGGAAGATCGCACCCATCATCGCGCCGCCGACCAGGAGTCCCTGCAAGAACTCCGCCGGGAGGCGGCGGTGGAGCGCGAGGCCAACGGACATGAAGGGGCGCCGGTCGACGTACATCAGCATGATGAAGGTCGCCACAAGGAGCGAGCCGTAGGTGAGCGCGATGCTCAGGAAGAGCGACGTGTTCGCCGTGAGAGTGAGCTGGAAGACGGCGAGAGAGAGGATGGCGAAGAGCATGCTGAAGAAGAAGATCCTCCATCCCCATCGCAGCTCGCCCGAGGCACTGTAGAATACGTGCGGCCGCCCGCTCATCGACTGTCTTTCAGTGACGCTCCTTCTTGTTCTCGATCCCGATCCGCAGAAATCCGTTCCTTTCCGTGCGTTTCCGCGGTTCCTTCCTCTTTCTCCCGAGACGCAACTGCCCAACGATTATCGGGCAGTCGCAGGGAGCCGTATGGAGCTTCCCCTCTACCATGCGAGGTGATCACGGAGGAAGTTGAGAACCTGGTCGACGTGGACTCGTTCCTGCTGCATGGTATCCCGGTCGCGGACCGTCACCGTCCGGTCCTGAAGCGTCTGGGAATCGACCGTGAAGCAGTATGGCGTGCCCGCCTCGTCCTGCCGCCGGTACCGCCTGCCGACCGATCCGCTGTCGTCGTAGAACGCCTTGTAGTAGGGACGGATGATGTCGTAGATCTTGTGTGCAATCTCCGGCATGCCGTCGCGGTTCACGAGTGGGAAGACCGCTGCTTTGATCGGTGCGATGTCCGGGTGAAACTTGAGAACCGTGCGGATCTCTTTCCCTGCATCCTCCTCGCGCAACGCGTCGACGAGAAGCGTGAGGATGGTCCGGTCGCAGCCGGCCGATGTCTCTATGATATACGGGATGTACCGCTCGTTCGACGACTCGTCGAAATACGACATATCCTTCCCCGAGTGCTCCGTGTGTCGCTTGAGGTCGAAGTCGGTCCTGTCGTGGATGCCTTCAAGCTCCTGCCAGCCGAAGGGGAATTCGTACTCGATGTCGTACGCGGCCGCGGCGTAGTGTGCGAGCTCCTTCGGTCCGTGCTGATGGAACCGAAGCTTCTCGGGCCTGATGCCGAGCTTCAGATACCAGTTGAAGCGCTCCTCGCGCCACTGCTCGAGCCATTCCTGGTCGGTCCCGGGCTTCACGAAGAACTGCATTTCCATCTGCTCGAACTCGCGCGTGCGGAAGATGAAGTTCCCCGGCGTGATCTCGTTGCGGAACGCCTTGCCGATCTGCGCGATGCCGAACGGGATCTTCCGGCGCGACGAATCCTTCACGTTGAGGAAGTTCACGTAGATCCCCTGCGCAGTCTCCGGTCGGAGGTAAACAATACTCGCTTCGTCTTCGACCGGCCCCATGAACGTCTTGAACATGAGGTTGAAGAGGCGCGGCTCGGTGAGCTCGCCGCCGCAGTTGGGGCATTTGTGGTCGCGGAGGTTCTCTTCCGGGACCTGGTCGGCGCGGAAGCGCAACTTGCATGACTTGCAGTCGACGAGCGGATCGGCGAAGCCAGCGACGTGCCCGGACGCCACCCACACATTCGGGTGCATGAGGATGGCAGCGTCGAGTCCTTCGATGTTGTTGTGGTCCCGCGTCATTGCGCGCCACCATGCTTCCTTCACGTTTCTCTTGAGCTCGACGCCGAGCGGACCGTAGTCCCAGCATGCGTTGATGCCGCCGTAGATTTCACTCGACTGGAAGATGATGCCGCGGCGTTTCGCGAGCGAGACGAGCTTATCCATCACCTGGCTGCCTGGCGCACCGGATGCCTTTTTCTTCTCTTTTTCCGCGCTAATGGTGACCTCCGTTTAGTAACTCTGAGAAAGGGTGTAGGAAATATCTTTTAAAAATACGGCTGAATCGGCTCAATCTCAAACCGGCCGCCTTCTCGGCGGGCGTTGCGAGGTCGCCCGGGGCGACCTTCTCGGAATGGCGGAGAGGCGTGGTCTTCTTCTACAACCACTTCTTCCTTCGAAAATAGATGAACATTCCGATCCCGATCAGGACGATAAGGGACCAGAACACCGGGTATCCCAGTCGCCACTCGAGCTCCGGCATAAACCGGAAGTTCATCCCGTAGACGCCCGCAAGAAACGTGAGCGGCATGAAGATCGTCGCGATAATCGTCAGTGTCTTCATGACGCTGTTGAGCCGCGTGCTGACGCTCGACAGGTAGATATCGAGCATGCCGGAGAGGATATCCCGCAGCGTCTCCTCGGAGTCGATGATCCGGAGTGCGTGGTCGTACACGTCGCGAAGGTAAACGCCGGTTGATTCCCGAATGAGACTCGACTCGCCGCGCTCGAGCGAGCTCACCACTTCCCGAAGCGGCCAGACCGATTTGCGCAGGAAGATCATCTCCCGCTTCAAGTTGTGGATGCTCTGGATTGTCCCCGGTCCGGGGTCCTTCAGCAGTTCACCCTCCAGCGAGTCGATGGTGTCTTCAAGGCGCTCAAGGACGGAGAAATAGCCGTCCACGACCGAGTCGATGAGGCGGTACGCGAGGTAATCCGCCCCTGATTTCCTCACCTGTCCTCCCGCCGTTCTGATCCGCTCGCGGAGCGGATCGAACACATCTCCCTCGATCCCCTCTTGAAACGAGATCACGTAGTTCGGCCCGAGGACGAGGCTTACCTGTTCCGACAGGATCCCGCCAGTTCCGGCGGGACAGGAGAGCATTCTCAGGACGATGTAAAGGTAACCGCCATAGTCTTCGAGCTTCGGCCGCTGCTCGGTGTTGAGGATGTCTTCGAGGACAAGCGGATGGAGTCCGAGCTGCTCGCCGACCTGCCGGACCGTGTCAGGATCATCGACCCCTTCGACATTGATCCAGGTCACCCTCCCTTCGTCAACAAGCGGAAAGCATTCGCTCACGCCTGCCGCCTTGCCCTCCTCGAAGCCGGCTTCGTCGTACCGGATAAGCGTGATGGCAGGTTTCACTCCACGCCGTTTACCGATGTGGACAAGTGAGCCAGGCGGAAGCCCCGCCTTTCCCGAACGCTTCTTCACGAGTGCCACCATTGTCAGGAACCTTTCCCGAAAGACGGGGACCGTGGCGGGATGGCTACACGAGCACCATCACCGCCACCCCCGCGACGATGAGGACAAACTGTATAAGGGACGTTGTCGGCCGGACTTCATGGTGGAGCTCGGGGATGAGGTCAGATCCCGCCATGTACATGAAGCCGCCGGCAGTGATGGGGAGGAGCGACTCGGCGTAGCCCGCGACATGGGGGCCGATAACAAGAGAGATGACCGCGCCCACGACCGAACAGAGCGCGGAGAAGAAGTTGTAGAGGACCGCCTTCCTGATCGGAAGCCCTCCGTGGACGAGCACACCGAAGTCGCCGATCTCCTGCGGAATCTCGTGGGACAGGACCGCGAGCGTCGTCGTTGCGCCAATCAGAAAGCTCACGGAGTAGCTCGCGGCGATGAGCATCCCGTCGATCATATTATGGACGCCGTCACCGATAAGGTTCATTGTCACGACCGGACTCGTGTGCACCTCGCAGTTCTCAACGTGACAATGGCGCCACCGGAGGAATTTTTCGAGGACAAAGAAAACAAGGATGCCAACGACGATAAAGAGTGACGTTGGAAGTGTCGGGCCGAGTTTCCCAAACGACTCCGGGATCAAGTGGATGAGCGCATCACCGAACAATGCGCCGACGGCGAAGCTTACCAGGAAGAGCGTCACTTTCTTCAGCCTCTCACCGGTCAGCGAAATCGTGAAGACGCCCATGAGCGAAACGATGCTCACGAGAAGAACGCTGAGGATGGCGTAGATCCAGATTGTCATCTCAATCCCGTACGTAGAGTGGATTTGGATTCATCCGGGAAAGCCGCCTTCGCCGCTCACGGGATCTGCTTCTTGTACGTCACTTTCAACTGGGCCTTCACCTTTGTCGTAAAGATCACAGGCACCTGGTTCACAGTCCCCGTGAAGTAGAAGCGCGCACCGTACGGAGAGTTCTTGATGAGGTCGTTGAGCTTCTGAGAACCGGCGCTGTTGAGCGACAGAGTTTGTTCTCTCGCCGCCACGCTCATCAGGTTCACATTGCTCACGCTCGAGAGAAGGACGGGCGTCCCGCCGGAAAGGTCACCGATCATCACGCTGGCGTTTGTCGTCTGGGTGGAGGGACCCGTCCAGTAGGTGACAATGTATGATGCCTGCTGCACTTCGACCGCATCGAGATCGCCCTTGTAGGTCTCGAAGTCCGAGCTGAAGTCGGTCGCCCTCACATCTCCCGTTTGGCTGTAACTCGGGTTATCTGACTGGTTGACGACGAAGTCCTTTTCCAGGTTTAGTGTGAAATCCTTCTTGATCGTGCACCCCGAAGCTGCAAACGCGATGCACACAGCAGCAACGAAAAGGGTCCTTCTCTTCATAATGGGGGCCTCCTCCTTTTATGGTGTGTGGATGGTCGAGCGTAGAGAGTAAGAGAGTTAAATATAATCCTTCCGGTTTCAGAAGCAACTTTAGACCATTCCTCACGAGCAAATATCGAGGAAGCGAGCCCGTTCTCATCAATTTCAATCGGCAGGCGGCACCGCCAGCTCCGAGGCACTCTCTACCCCCGAGGCGAGCGGCGCGATGATCCCCTTCTTCTCATAGACGGGACGGACCGATGCTTGCAGAACAGGGAGTTTCCGGGAGAAGAGGGCCGCTACCACGACGCAGATGACACCGCCAATAAGCAGCGTCGACGGCGCCCCGATCCTCTCCGCGAGAGACCCTGAGATCAGACTCCCAAACGGTGCAGTCCCGATGAACGCCATCGTATAGAGGCTCATGACGCGGCCGCGCTTGTCGTCATCAACAATCGTCTGGAGCAGCGTGTTGGTCGATGCCATCTGGACCATCATGCCGAGTCCGACGATGAGCATGAGGAGGAGCGAAAGCGGAACGTAGGTCGATTGTGAGAACGCCATAAGCCCAATACCGAATACGGTCGTGGCAGTCGGAATGAGTTTCCCAAGGCCCAGGACGCTCTTTCGTGAGGCAAGGTACATCGCGCCGACGAGTGCTCCCACACCCGTGGCTCCCATGAGGAATCCAAGCGTGTGGGAATCACCATGGAGAATGCTCTTTGCGAAGACCGGCATCAGCACAGCATATGGCATACCGAACAGGCTCACGACGGCAAGGGAGGCGAGGAGCATCCTGATCGGAACGGATCCGAAAGAGTAACGGAATCCTTCCTTGAGCCCCTGGACAAGGTCCGAATGCACTTCCTTCCGATCGGATAACGGGAGGCGCATTGCGAGGAGTGCGACAATGACAGCGGCGAAACTGATGCCGTTCAGGAGAAAGCATATCCCTTCACCGACAAAGGCTATGACGATCCCTGCGATCGACGGTCCCACAAGACGCGCTCCGTTGAAGAGGAAGGAGTTGAGCGCAATTGCATTCCCGAGGTTTTCCCGCTTCTGCACGATCTCGACGACGAACGACTGCCGTGCCGGCGCATCGAATGCGTTCACGCATCCGAGGAAAGCGCTCAGCGCGACAATTTGCCACACGACAACACTCTCGGTCAGGGTAAGAACAGCGAGCGCGAACGCCTGCAGCATCGCGAACGTCTGCGTCACCACGAGGATGCGGCGCTTCTCCCACCTGTCAACAAGGACTCCAGCAATCGTCGTGAGAAGGAATGTCGGGATCTGGCTCGCGAACCCGACGACACCAAGGAGGAGGGCCGAGCCGGTGAGGCGGTAGACGAGCCAGCTCATCGCGATCTGCTGCATCCATGTGCCGACGAGCGAGACTCCCTGACCGCCGAAGAAGAGACGGTAGTTCCTGTGGGAGAGGGCGCGGAAGATGTGTTTCGCGCCGCCGTTTTCGGGTGTCCATGATTTCCGTCTCATCACGCCAATCTCAAGTCGGCTGCCTATCGATCTCTCGACAGCACAGCACCGGATCTTCGAGCGAGTATCTCGGCAAGAATGCCCGTCCCTTCCCCCCTTGGGAGGGAAGGACAGGATAAGGAGTTCTTGTCTTCATCAAGAGCATCCCCGCCGTGCCTGTGGCGGGCCCATGTCTATGAGATGAATCTAATGAGACCGGGTGCGGATTTCAAGCGCCCGGCGATGCACACGCCCTCTTCTTGCATTTGATGCAGCGGTGGGTTATGTTCGATTTGTTTTCGCTCACTGAAGAATCAAACCACGCCCTGAGGAAGAAGGAACGCGTTCAAGGGATGCCCACTGCGATGCGAAAGCCTGTCGCAAGTTTCATTGCAGCATCGGTTCTCCTCTCCGCCTTGTCGTGCCGGACCGCGGCGCAATCGATCGATGTGAGGTACGGCATCGGGTTTGTCCATGTGGACACGTACTACGAGGGGGTCGCCTATCTTGGACTTTCAAGCGACGTTCTGAACCTGAAGCATACGGCCATTGCGATGGAAGTGAACGGCTGGCTTGGGGGGGGGCTGGCGGGGGATTACCGTCTCACCTACGCCGCCATCGATATCGGCCCGCGTCTGGCAGCACATGTCGGGACGCCGCTCGGCACACTGTCTCTCAATGCCCTGCCGGCGCTGTCCTACATCATCTACGACAAGCTCGGGACCGCGGACCCGGGCATAAATCCTGTCACACGCCACACGAAGTGGTACCTCGCCTATGGAGCGGGAGTCTCACTCGAACAGCAGTTCATGCCGACGGTCTTTCTCATCGAGGACGTCCGGTTTCAGCTCGTACCGGACCTCAACAAGCACGGGAACCGGTTTTTCAGCGTTGGGGTGAAGATACTCCTCTGACCAGCTGAAGGGCTTACTATCCCTTCATGACCGCAATCGGCACAAGCCGCGCCACTTTCCTCGCAATCCCAGCGTTGTGGACAACATCGACCACTTCGGTCACATCCTTATAAGCCGCCGGTCCCTCCTCCGCAAGGCCGCTCTTGGACGCTCCTTTCACAAGGATCCCCTTTTGCCGCAGGTCTTTCAGCAACTGGTCCGCCGTGATTTCCTTCTTCGCCGCGGTTCGGCTCTTCGCGCGTCCGGCGCCGTGGCACGTCGATCCGAATGTCTCCTCCATAGCAAGCTCGGTGCCGACGAGCACGTACGAGTACGTCCCCATGCTTCCGGGAATCAGCACCGGCTGTCCTACCTGCTGGTAGTCCGGCGAAAGTGCGGGGTGCCCAGGCGGAAACGCACGCGTCGCTCCTTTTCGGTGAACGAGCAAATTTCTCTTCTGTCCGTTCACAACATACTCCTCGCGCTTCGCGATGTTGTGAGCAACATCGTAGACGAGAGGAAGGTCGCCATTGCCGAGGATCCGCTCGAACGCCTGGCGTGTCCAGTGCGTGATCATCTGACGGTTCGCGAACGCGAAGTTCGCCGCCGCGGCCATCGCACTCAGGTAGTTCTTTCCTTCGGGTGAATTGATTGGAACGCACGCGAGCTGCCTGTCGACCACCTTGATCCCGTACTGAGGCATCGCGCGCATCATCACGTCGAGGTAGTCTGTGCAGACCTGGTGCCCAAGCCCGCGGGAGCCGGTGTGGATGAGGACGGTGATGTTGCCCTTGAACAGACCGAACACCGCGGCAACAGCCCCGTCGTAGATTTCGTCGATGACCTGCACTTCAAGGAAGTGGTTGCCCGAACCGAGTGTGCCGAGCTGTCCCTTCCCCCGCTCCTTCGCATGGTCGCTCACACGCATTGGATCCGCGCCCGGAATGCAGCCCGATTCCTCGATGTGAGAGAGATCGGCTCCCGTGCCGTATCCCGCTTCCACCGCCCATTTCGCACCACGCTCGAGAACACGATCGAGCTGGTTCTTCGCAAGATTGAGGAGCCCCCGTCTCCCGGTTCCACTCGGGATGTCCTGGAACAACTGGTTGAGGAGCGGCTCAAGTTTCGGATGGATCTGCTCCGCCGTGAACGGTGCACAGAGCAGACGCACACCGCAGTTGATGTCGAAGCCGACCCCCCCGGCCGAGACGACACCTTTCTCGGCATCCATCGCGGCGACACCGCCGATCGCGAAGCCGTACCCCTGGTGTGCATCGGGCATCGCAAGCGAGTACTTCACGATCCCGGGGAGGGTAGCGACGTTGATGACCTGCTCGATCGTCAGGTCCTTTTCGATCTGCCGGATGAGCTTATCGTTCGCGTACACAAGTCCATCGACGCGCATCCCCTGCCGGTTCGCCCGGAGGATCAGATACCGGTACTCATCCTTCTTCAAAAGCGACACCATCATGTCCTCCCTTCAAATATCGAAGAAGACTCTCACTCGTGCCGATGTCTCCCCTACTTCCGCGACGATCTGGTGATACGTCACGGCTTTCACGTCGAGCCTCGGATGATGAACGGCAGGATGGAGCTGTTCCAGGTGGAGCATCGCACGAAGCGAGGTGGCGGTGAACCCGGTGATATCGGCGCGCACCGTGATCAGTTTCTCCGCGTCGTAGAGGTAAAGGACTTCGCTCAACCAGTTCACCAGCAGGTTCTCGCCATCGATTCCATCGACCTCAATGCTGCGGATGAGATGGGTCGGCGTTTTCGTCCCGTCCGGCGGGAGATCTTCCACAATGATGGACATCATCCCTCGTGCCGCCGCCTCGAATGCCTCCTTCAATGAGCTTGCGTTGATCTCAATGCCGACGTCGGCAGGGTGCTCCAGAAGCCTCAGCTCCATAGACTACTCCTCGCCCTCTTTCCCCTCTCCGCCCTCTCCGGGTTGATGCGATACCCAGATGCGGCACATCATCCGATAGTCACATCCTTTGCAGACGTATTTTACCTTCTCTGATGACGTAAGGGGGAAACGCCCCTCGGCGATAGCGGTCACGTAATCCCGGATGAATGTCCCCGCCCCATCCACAATCGACTCGTATTCCTCGGGGCTGACACCTTTCTTTGTGAGGCCGAGATTCTTTACCACTTCCTTCGGGACAAGCTGGGGGACAATCTCCACCTCATCTTCTTTAGCAAGGTAGAACGCCCCCGCCGGCCCGGCACCCGCCCGCTCGCGGGCGCGGTTCCTAAGCTCACGAATGGCAAGGGCATAAACGGGAAGCTGCAGTTGTTCCCCCCTCCACATACCCTTCGCAGGAGGTATCTTGCCGGTTTTGTAGTCGAGGGCGATCCAGAGTCCCGATGTGTCATCGACATCGATCCGGTCGATCTTCCCGCGGACCAGCACATCACCTATCTTCACGGGGTCACTGCTCGACAGTTTCGCGTCGCTCCTGCCCGATCTCCCGCCGAAGCTTGCTTCGAAGTAGCGGGGGGCGAGCATGTCCGGCCGCCGCCTCTCGTTCTCGAGAAATTCCCGCATTACACCTGGTCGTCCGGGTCCGCCCAACAACTCTTCTTTGTCCAGTTCCCAGAGCGGGGCATTGATGTGGATAAGGTCGAGCCTCGCGCGCGCCATCGAAAGAAGAAGATCGGTCGCCTCTTTGAACTCAACTTCACTGCATTCTCTGAGCGGCGGTTGTTTCTCATCCCGCCATCGCGTGAAAAACTCGAAGAAGATCTGGTGGAGCAGGTTCCCTTTCTCAAGCGGCGTGATTCCTTCCTCGACCTCTTCAATCGGTGTGAGCTTCAACAGCCGCTGTGCGAAAAACTTGAATGGACACTGCGCATACGTCTCGAGCTGGCTGACGGAGTAGACGCCGCCGCGCCGCGCGGCGATCGTCTCTTTCATATCTTCGGGAACGCCGTCGAGTATGAAGCCCTCGTAGGCTTTCTCCGTGTGTTCTCCGGCGCGGCTTTGTTCCACATGTATCGGGTGCCCGAGTTTTTTTATCACTTCCTTCGCTGCCGGGTGGTCGGGTCGAGAAACCTCGCGCCACATCACTTCACTCACGCGCCTGAGAAGCTCATCGCGCGACCAGATCCCATGTAAGATCCTGACCCTCTCCTGGTCTTCTGCGCCGTCCTTCTTCTTCCATTCGCGTACATCTGCTATCGCTTTGAGCGCATTGACGAAACTTGATGTGACGAGCTCCTTCGCATTCCCTTCGGCAGCGGGATACGTGAGGTAAAGGTACCTCTTGAAATTCGTGCTCGCCTGGTAGAAGAGGTATCGCTCCTGGAAGAGAAAACGCTTTCGCTTCTCAGCCATCCGCCGTACGCTGAGGAAGACCTCCGACTGGTACGGGGCCGGGAATTCACCGTCGACAAGTCCGGCGATGAACATCGTGTCGAAGCTCAGGCCCCTCGTCTCTTCGATGCTCGTCACGTAGACGCCGTAGCCGTATCTCTGGCGGATGTTGTAGCGCGAAAGACTCACAGCTCCTTTCAGGTCCGCGAGGTAATCGAAGAGCGGGGCTGGCCCTGGGTTTTGCGATTCGCGAAGTCTCACCACGTCTTCAAGCACCGAGAGAAACGTCGCGAAGGCGCGCGAGTCCCGCTCTGCATCTTCCCAGCGTTCGCCGGGGATTCCTGTGGGGCCAGTGGAAGGCCCGCGATGAGGACGGAGTGAAGATTCCACGCCTGCTTTGTCAAGGAGATCGAGGAGCTTCCGATGGAACTCGGCCGGCGTGTGCTCACCCGAGAGAGGCGCAAGCATCTCTTTGAGGATTCTGAAGTCGTCAAGTCCTTTTCGGAGCATCCGCGCTTCGCGCTCGAGGAGAGACAGCTCAAGCTCATCGTCCACGGTGCGGAGCTGGTTCTCGACAACGGAAAGTCGCGACTCAATCCTCTCCTCCCATTTACGGGCCCCTGCGGTGATGCGCAGTCCCGCAGAAACGCTTTCGAGGTTCGCCGCATCCACGCCGGGGCGGACGTACGGACTCGTGAGAGCGCGCAGGAGATCGCGTCGGCGGAAGTTGTTCTCAACGACTGCGCCGAGAGCGAGGATGCCGACGACGAGAGGTGATGCATCGAGCCGGTACCGGTCCGTGATGTTGGCAGGGATACCGTAGCGTGCGAACGCCTCGCGGAAGAGAGGAGTGTAGGCACCCGAGTGTGCAGTAGCGACGCAGATTCGGCTCAAGTCCGCTTCCGGTTTCTCCACGACACGCGCCTTGATGATGCGCGCAATCGTGTCCACCTCGGCTTCCCTGTCGGCGGCTTCGATCAACGTCACGAATTCTCTCGCGTCAATTCGCTCGATGGTATCATCATGGCGGAAGAGATTTCTTCTGACATGCTCATGAAACAGAGCGGCGGGCTGTTCATGTTCGCCTGGACTGTTTTCCACGTGAGCCCTTGAAGGTCTATCGGGTGGGCGGAATCCGATCCCCGAGAAGCTGTGGTAGTTGTCCTCGAGATGAAAGAAGAGATCCTCGTTAGCAGGATGGAAGTCGAAGTTCAAAACGACGGTCAGCCCCGGCACGGTAGCGAGCCACTCGAGAAGCTCGAACTCGGGTCTCGCAAACTCGTCGAAGCCGTCGATGAACAGGACATCGGGCTTCGAGGGGAACGCGTTCCACCAGACCGATTGCGGAGCTTCCGAAGCAAAAACCTTCAGCACACCCCGCATCTCCAGTGCTGGATCAGCAAAAGAGTTGCCGAGCTGCGCTTCATACGCTTCCATGATGGCAAGCACCTCGGCAAGCTTCCGGCCTTCGCCCAGCTCATTCGCCTCGACTTCCGTCCGAAGCTCTTCAACGCCGACGCCCGCTTCACGAAGGCCGTTCACCACCGACGCGAGCTTTTGGAACGTCCCCGTGGACAGCCCCTTGCGTCCTGATCCCTTCGAGACAGAGAAGTAGACCAGCCCGTCGGCAACCGCATCGATGGCACGCTGCATGAGAACCGCCTGCACGTGCAGCGGCACCGGCTTCCGTGCCGGAAGGTTCGCGGCGGCGACGGCATGCACGAGAGTGCCGAGGGTGAACAACGGGAACGCTCCGGCTGCTGCTCCGGGTGTTTGTCGAATGAAAAGCCGGTTCAGCTCACGGATCCGCCGCCGCGTTGGGACCACCACAACGAACGAACTATAGCGTCCGGCCTTGAGCCTCTCCTCGGCGATTCGGTCGAACGAGGCAAGTATGGACGAGCCCTTGACGAGTGTGATCGGCATGCTTATGCACGTGAAGTGGTCACCAGCAAGATACGCCAATCGGGAATTGATTTCCAAGCCCGCTCTATCTTGACATTATTGGCCGAAGTCCGTAGACTACGCAGGCCGGCCAAAGGGCCGTGCAACCCCACCTCTCACGGAGTATTTTGGAAAAACCGGAACCGTAGTAGAAGCGAAGAATGACCCAAGGCTTGAGGCCGTCGTCACCGTGGACGGAATGGGTGAGAAGATCGTTCTCGAAAGCGAGCTGGCCATGGGTTTCTTCTCCGAGAGGTGATGCAAGAGTTGCATTCGGCCTGTATCGTGGCTACATTTC
Source organism: Ignavibacteriales bacterium CG07_land_8_20_14_0_80_59_12 (assembly GCA_002779395.1). Taxonomy (GTDB): domain Bacteria; phylum Bacteroidota; class Ignavibacteria; order 0-14-0-80-59-12; family 0-14-0-80-59-12; genus 0-14-0-80-59-12. The sequence goes on along the minus strand of PEWR01000125.1, from coordinate 3,136 downwards.
CTGAAAGAGAATGCACATCTCATCCGTCCTTCCACGATCCGCAACTGAATAGATGCCCCAACTCCTCCCCGGCGACCGATTCGAGCTCGACAACATCCTCCCCCGCGACCTGTCAGAAGGAATCATCCCGCTTGACCCCGGGCTCCAGTCGCTTTTCGCTCACGCGGGCGCGACCGTTGCGTTCCAGTCGGCGGACACGTCTGTTATTCCCCTCAGGTACGATGTCCAGAAGAACGCGTTCGCAGGTATCGACCAAAACGTCGGGAACAGCCGTCTGATCCTGGAGTGCGTCTCCACGAACCCGCTTCAGTTCATTCTGAAAGCCGCGTCGCCGCTCCCTCGGCACGCAGATCACCTCGCTACTCCAAACGGCGTTCAGGAAAGCCGGTTCGCCTTCAGTGAAGGCGACCGCGAGCTTCTCATCGACAGCAGTGTGACCTTCGCCCGGCTCCGGGAACACGAGGTGAGTCTCATGGGCACCCGCCTCGGAATGGTGGCGGGCTTTGACGATCTTCTAACTCTGCAGGTCGTGCGTGATGTCGAGCCGCTTGAGTATCAGCGGAAGACCGTTGAGACAGTCCTCAGGCGATTCCGGGGGAGAGCCCTCCTCGCAGACGAGGTGGGACTCGGAAAAACAATCGAAGCCTGCATGGTGCTTCTTGAACTCGTCATGCGCGGATTGGTAAGACGGGTTCTGATATTGACGCCACCGTCGCTCGTGGAACAGTGGCAGGGGGAGCTGAGCCGGAAGTTCGGACTGGACTTCATTTCGTTCGATGCACAGGAATTCCGGGAGCAGGGCAATGCCGCATGGGCGCAGCACGACCGCATCCTCGCTTCATTTCACACCGCAAAGCGCGAACCTCACCGCAGCGCGGTGATCGACAGGGAATGGGACCTTGTGATTATCGACGAGGTGCATCATTTCCGCAACCGCACCACGCAGCTCTGGAAGCTCGCCGCCGCGCTGAAGACGAAATACATGCTGATGCTCACCGCGACGCCCGTGCAGAACAACATCGAAGAACTGCACAGCCTGGTGACCCTCATCAAACCCGGACTGCTGCACACCGCCAAGGCGTTCCACCGGCACTTCACGCAGCGCTCCGACAAGCTCACGCCAAAGAACATCGATGAGCTTCATCGCCTCCTCTCCGATGTGATGATCAGAAACCGGCGCGCGACCACCGGCATCGCCTTCACCCGCCGGATCGCCCGCACCGACACGATCGATCTCACGCCCGCGGAGCGCGAGGTCTACGCCAGAGTATCGACATTCGTTCATGAAGCGCTGCGCGCGGGCAACGCACTTTCCCGCATGTCGCTCATCACCCTCCAGAAGGAGCTCGGCAGCTCCACTCAGGCTGCTTCTGCCACGCTCCGCAAGTTAGCAACGGAGGGCCACGTTGATGCAAAGGCGCGCAAGTCACTCCGCGAGCTCGCCGCTCTCGCAGGCTCGACAACGGCGGGCGCGAAGCTCGACCGCTTGGTTGATCTCGCCCGTCAGTTCCCCGATCAGATGCTCGTCTTCACGCAGTTTCGGGCGACACAATCGGCAATCGTCCACCGTCTCGAAGAGGAAGGGACCGCAAGCGTGGCATTCCACGGCGGGCTTACGCGAATGGAGAAGGAGGACGCTGTCCGGAGCTTCCAGCAGGGCACCCGCATCATGGTGGCCACTGATGCCGGAAGCGAAGGACGCAACCTTCAGTTCTGCAACGCGGTGTGCAACTTCGATCTTCCGTGGAATCCCATGAAGATCGAGCAGCGCATCGGCCGTCTGAGCCGGATCGGTCAGCACCGCGACGTCCATGTGTTCAACCTTGTTGCTGCGGATACGCTTGAATCGGCAATCCTGCACCTCCTCGAAGCGAAGATTGCAATGTTCGAGCTGGTCGTCGGCGAAATCGACATGATCCTCGGAACGATGGATGAAGACAAGCAGTTCGAGGAGATCATCGCCGATCTCTGGATTTCTTCCGACAGCAATGCCCAGTTCCGGAACGCACTGGATCAGCTGGGAGAACGACTCCTCAGGGCAAAGGAAGCCTACATTGCGCAGAGGGAATTGGATGACCGGCTCTTCGGCGAGACATTCGGGGTGAAATCATGAACGGTATCGCGACATCACCCTCGGGTCAGGCCGCGGTTACCCCGCTCGAGGATTTCTTGCACCGCTTCACTGTGTGTGCCGGCGGGCTTCTGGAGGAGATCGAGCCGCAGGTGTATGACCTGCTTCTCCCCGAAATGCAGGAGCCACTGCGACTCACCGTCGATCCGGAGGCACTCCCCGAGCATCCGAAGGCACAGTTGCTCGCATTCGGCAGCGCGGTGCTCGATGATTTACTCGCTCGTGCTCGCTCGATGGGAAGAGTTGTGACCGCGTATGTGCAGGACGTGAACCTAGCACCGCACGGTCTCGAGCAGCGTCTCAATCGGGAGTTCGCCGTTCCCGAGGGGGTCACACTCCACGTTAACGGCACTGCACCCAGGCACGTGACGCATTCGGTGTTCTGGTTCAAAGTCACCTATATGAGCGACTCAAAGGAAGAAGCCGTGTTCACCGTAGGCCTGGACCGGTACTACGGCCGCCAGGTGAAATACCTGACTGAAGTGATGGCCGGCGGACGTCTTGTCGAGCAACGGGTGTTGGCGGTTCCCGACGCACCCCCGATCCCTCTGGACGAGACCTATGTTATCGCACGCAGCCGCCTCCTGCGGACGCTGAGCGCCGACGCGAATATCCGGAGCGGCGAGCTTCAGGCGCGCCTTTCATCTCAGAGGGCACGCCTGCGGTCGTACTACGAGGACCTCAAAGAGGAGCTGACTGAACGCCGGGAGAAGCTTCTTATGAAAGAGGAGGACCCCGCCCCGATTGACGGCCGGCTCGCGGCACTGCGGCGTGAGGAAGCGTTGCGGATAGAGGAACTCGACAAGCAAAGCATCCTGCGGGCCGAGCTTCGACTCGTCAACGTTCTCCACATCAAGATTCCCCGACTCTTCCTCGCGGTGCGCGCCGCGGCTGCCCCGAAGATGCGGTTGCAGACCCCGAAGTCGATGACCCTCACCTGGGATCCGCTGACCGATCATTTCGATGCCGCAGAGTGTCCGACCTGTAAGTCCCCCACCTATGAGT
>PEWR01000118.1:15150-21789 GCA_002779395.1 Ignavibacteriales bacterium CG07_land_8_20_14_0_80_59_12 | reverse complement strand
CGCTGCGCGGACACATTCAAGGAACCGGCGTACGTCCCCAGGGTCGATGAGGTAGTTCACACTGTCGTAGAGGCAGATGACGGCGTCAACAGGAGCGGGCGGCCGGAAGGATGTGAGGTCAGCGCGGAAGAACATGATGTCCGGGCGCCGCTGTGCCTTTCTCCGTGCGATCGCCAGCATCTCCTCGGAGCTGTCGAACGCGAGAATCGTGAACCGTCTCCGGGGCAGGAGAAGGCTGAGGGTCCCCGTCCCACACGCAGCCTCGAGAATCGTCCCTTCCTTCATTCCCCCGAGCTTGAGGAGATCGACGACATGCCGCGCCCAACGCTTGTAGTCCACGTGCCGCATGACGTGGTCATAAACCGCGGAGAGCTTCGAGTAGGGCGGGACAGGGACGCCGGCGTCAGCCATTGCGCATGTGCTTGATCTCGACGGCGGCGCGGACCGCGGCGATCATGCTGCCTGGGTTGGCAATCCCCTTCCCGGCGAGACCGAATGCGGTCCCATGATCCGGTGACGTCCGGACAATGGGAAGTCCGGCGGTGAAGTTGACCGCCTCGTGGAAGTGGAGCAGCTTCACCGGGATCAGTCCCTGATCGTGGTACATCGCGAGAACGCCGTCGGCTTCAGCGTAGGCCTTCGTCCCGAAGAACGTGTCGGCGGAGAACGGGCCCGCGACGTTAATCCCTTTCCGTCGCAGCATCGCGATGGTCGGGAGGATGACAGTCTCCTCCTCTTCCCCTATCTCACCGTGTTCTCCCGCATGAGGGTTGAGCCCGAGGACCGCAATGCGCGGCTTCACGATACCGAAGTCCGACTGGAGCGACTTCGCAAATATCTGTGCCACGCGCGTGAGATGCTGCCCTGTGATCAACGGTGCGACCTCGCGGAGGGGACGGTGGATGGTGACAAGGGCGACGCGCATGGACGGGGACAGGAAGAGCATGAGAGGGTTCGCGGTGTGCGTAAGGGCTGCAAGAAACTCCGTGTGTCCGTCGAACTGGAATCCCCCTTTGTGGAGCGCCTCTTTGGAGATCGGCGCGGTCACAACGGCGTCCGCTGGGCCGTTGAGGCAGAGCTGGACCGCCCGCTCAATCGCTTCGCCCGCGCACCGCCCTGCCTGCGAGCTCACCTTGCCGAGCCGGACATCCTTCTCGCTGTAGCCCGGAAGATCCACGATGGGAACCGAGCTCCGTTGCGCTCGGATCGGACTGCGGAGGTCCGCGTCCGCAAAACTCAGCGAGTCCAACAGTCCGAGCGTACGAGCCGTGAACTCAAAGATCGATCGCGGTCCAATAAGGAGCGGTTCCGCGATCCGGCGGACCATGGAACTCGTGACCGCCTTGAGGGCCACCTCGGGGCCGATGCCGTTGAAGTCGCCGACTGTAATGGCAATGATCGGTTTCATGACGGGATGCTCTCTATTGTATCCAGTTTGTAGTCACCAGGTGTGGACGTCTGAACGAAGACGAACTTCTTCCGCTGCGCTGGGTACACCCAGATCTCCTTCGGTGCGGAGCCGGGAGGGAGCTCGGCCAGGATCTCCTCGGGCCTTCCGTAAAGGATGTACACGCGCCCGCGGTCAGTCTGCCAGCCGGGATCTCCCCGCAGGGTGGCAAAGCGGCGCATCGTCTCATCAACGCGCCGGTAGTACTCTTCGAGCGGCTTGTTGAAGGGGAGAGGGGAGAACTTTGACCAGAACTTCTTGAGAAGCAGGCTCTGCTCTTCCTCTGAGGCTCCCTTCAATGCTTTGAACTCGTCGGCGGACATGATGTATTGCATTACCTCGATCCGCACCTGCGGATCGGTGAGACTGACCGGCTTGTTGAACCAGTGGACCGCGAGCGTATCGTTGAACACGGGGGACGTCGTGTCGGGGTCGAACAGCTGAAGCGAGTAGGCACCTTCTTCGAGCTGAGCGCTGTGGATGTCGAGGAGGACGAGCTCAGCATCGCATCGAGGATCAGTCACGGGTGTCAGGACCACGTTGGAATCGCCTGTGACGACCGAGAGGCTTCGCTCACCGAGCGCCTGCAAGGTGGGTGCTGGAATCGCGCTGGCATTGGGGAGGGGATGGACCGGTGTGAGGCGCCCACTCAGTTGTGCAAGCGAGGAACCGCCCTGCCGAACCTGCATGAGGAGCCGGATATTTCCGCCGAACGGCACCACGTTTCCAACGGAAGCGAGCTCGAAACGGTCGGCTGCACGAGACGTGTCGACGACGAAAAGGGACGAGAAACGCGATGAAAGCCGGGCGGGCAGCGGAACAGTGTGCTGGATCGTTCGCGAGGAGCTCCTGTCTTCCACGATCAGTTGCAGGGTGCGTGCACGCGGCGGCAGAGTATCGAGAGAAATGCGTGTAATGTACATCGGGGGAGGGGCTTCGTGTGACCTGTCGCCCTTCGCGGGGGATACGATTGTGCGTTGCGTTGCTGCGTGGAAGACCTGCGACTTCGTTTCGTCGAATGCGTAGACGTCGACGTCGAAGCGCGCGACGTAGCTCCCCGGGTGCCCTTCATCGCGTGTAAGCACCGGGATATTCCCGGGAATACCGAGAAGGAGAAACTTCGTGCAGACCGAATCGGAAACGAGACAAGAGTAGAGCCCGACGTCGAGCCGCGGCTCCATCCCGAGGAGGGGACCCGGCCGCCCGAGCGGACGCTGCGCCTGCGTTGTGAGGGTTAGGGTGATGAGGAGGCACCCGAGGAGTGTTCCTCTTTTCATCGAATGTTTCACGGCACCCTCCATAGTTGCACGAGTTCTCCGCTCGCGCCGTCTCACGCGTTCTTCCTTCCCACCCTGTTTTGAAGGTATTGCACCAGGAGCCGGACGCCTACCCCCGAGCCTCCCTTCGGGGCATATGGTGCTGCTTCCTCGAGGATTGCAGTCCCTGCGATGTCGAGGTGCACCCAGGGCATGTTCCCCGCGAACTTCTTGAGGAAGCACGCGGCGGTGATCGCCCCGGCCCATCGCCCACCGGCGTTCTTAACATCGGCGACATCGCTCTTCAAAAGGTGGTCATACTCTTTGTAGAGCGGAAGCTCCCATACCCGCTCGTAAGTCTCCTCTCCGGCCTTCTTCAATTCATCCAGTACTTTCCGGTTCGTGCCGAGCATGCCGGTTGCATACTGCCCGAGGGCCACCACGCAGGCACCCGTGAGGGTGGCAAGGTCGATGACCGCTTCCACTCCGCGCGGGTAACGCTTCCGGATGTAGGATAGTGCGTCTGCGAGGATGAGCCTTCCTTCGGCATCCGTGTTGTCGACCTCGACGGTCTGTCCGTCGGAGATTCGGATGATGTCGCCCGGTTTCGTCGCCGAACCGCCGGGCATATTCTCCGTGAGGGGGACAACGCCGACGAGATGAATGGGAAGACGGAGCTCGGCGGCGGCTTTGAAAGTCCCCGCGACTGCTGCCGCGCCGGACATGTCCATCTTCATCTCGGCCATGTTCGCCGAAGGTTTCAGAGATATGCCGCCGGAATCGAATGTCACGCCTTTGCCGACTATGACGACCGGTTTTTCGTTTACAGGTCTCGGCCCCCGGTACTCGAGGATGATGAATCGCGGCGGATGCCACTCGCGTGCGCCGGCACTGACGGCGAGGATGCCTCCCATGCCGAGTGTGGAGATCTTCTTCTCATCAAATACGGTCACGCGGAAGCCGCTCTTCCGTCCGGTCTTCTTTACCCGGTATGCGAACGATGCGGGATAGACCTCATTTGCCGGAGCGTTCGCGAGATCGCGCGCGAATGTGACTGAGGACACGATTACCCGGGCGCGCTTGAGCGCATTCCCCGGATCGAAACCATCGGGATGAAGGGCGATGGTCGTGAGTTTCGTCTTCCCCTTCTTTTCCGAGAGATACCGGTCGAAGCGGTAGAGACCGAGGGCCGCTCCTTCGAAGACACCGACGAGGATTTCCTCCGACGAGGGGAATTTCTCCTTCCCACCGATTCCGCCCGGAACGCTGATGACGAGGGTCTTCGCCGTCGAGTTCGCCTGGGCGGCGCGCTTCGCAGCCGCGGCTGAGGCTGCACGGAAACGCTCGAGGTTGATGGAACGGTTGGATGGTTCGGATCGCTTCGCAAACTCGCCGAGTCCGGCAAGAATGATCCGCTGCGGTCTGCCGCCGCGATCTGTGTAAAGCAGAAGAGTCTCCTCCTCCTTCCCCTCGAAATCCTTCCCCCGCCGGACTGGGGCTGGGAGCGGGACCACTTCGTGAATGCGCCGGAGTGCCAGGGCTCGCTGCCTATCATCCTTCGGTACAAGAAAGGCGAGGACGGCGTTGTCGGTGCGTCCGGGTAGACTTCTCAACAGGTCAAGTCGCATCATAGTATTCGCGCAAGTAGTTGATGCCGCCGCCTCACGTGCGCTCTTCACTGCGTTTAGAGGCCGGGAACTGATCGAGGAACACGGGTGTCGTGCGAAGCACGTCGTTTCTTATCTCGCCGAGTGGACGGTCGAAGACGCGCGCACCGGCGGCGTTCTTGTGTCCGTTTCCACCGAATGCCTGCGCGAGCTGGTTCGCCCAGACGTCCCCTTTCGAACGGAAGCTCATCTTCACGCCGTCCGCCAGCTCAATGAACAGGATGCCGAGAACGACGCCACCGATGCTCATCGGGTAGGTCGAGAAGTTGTCAGTCTCAGTTTCGGTGGTTCCCGTATCACGGAGCATCTCCCGTGTCACGGTCATCACTGTGAGGCGCCCCTCGCAGAGGATCTCGAGTCCGCTGAGAGCTCTGCCGAGGAGCTGGAACCTTCCTGCGGACCACTGGTCGTAGATCCGGTCATAGATGGCCACGGGGTCGGCACCATATTCGATGAGCCGCGCCACCATGCGGTGCAGGTGCGCGTCCGTGCGGGGGTATCGGAACGATCCGGTATCGGTCATGATCGCAGCGTAGAGGCATGTTGCCATCTGGATGTCGACATTGCCCGCAGTGAGCTCCTCGACGAGGGGCAGCAGGATCTCACCGGTTGCACACGCTTCTTCATCGATGAGGCAGGCGTCGGCGAAGTCCGCGGGATCGAGGTGGTGGTCGATGCAGAGTCTTCGTGCGCGGCTCCTGAGCATAGAGTCACCTACGTTGCGAAGCCTTCCGGGCTGGCTCGTGTCGACAACGACGATGAGATCGGCATCCCGCATCGTGGATTCATCCCTTGGCGGCTCGAACGTCCGGATCTCCCTCTCCGCGTCGAGGAACTCGTAGTTCCCAGGCGTCGGGTTCGGATTGAGGATGGTGACGTGCCGCGACAGGAAGAGGCGCAGTGCACGCGAAAGGGCGAGCTCCGATCCGATGCCGTCCCCGTCGGGATTCACATGTGTTGTGAGGACGATCGTGTCCGACTCACGGAGGAGTGCGAGTGCCTTCTCAAGTTCTGCAGTGTGTGAAGGAAGGTTCGGCATTGACCTCATCGTAATTGTGAAAGGCGAATGCCCTGAAGGTACGCCCCCTTTTCTGCACATCGATCAGGGCGCCCGTCACAGGCCACCACACGAATGGCGGGCAAGCGGGCGGTTGGAGCCGGGGAAAGGGGTGCGTTCGCCTGCGGCGGAACGTGCCGTTCGCCTGCGGCGGAACGTGCCGTTCGTCCTGAGACGGGCGCACTCCCGCCCCGGTTACTGAGCCTTGATCTCCCAGGTTTCTCCCTGGTTGAAAAGCGATTCAAGAGAACGTTCGCCGTACTTCGATTTCGCAGCGGAGATCTGCCTGAGGAGGTCATCTTCGAACGTCGCGCGCGTAACGGCGGTGAAGACACCGACCGGCCTGGGCATCGAGGGGTTGTCGGAGATCAGTGCGATGGTGTAGGCAAGCGCCGGGTTCGTCTCGTCGTAGATCAGAAGGTCGTCGAGGCTGAAGTGGCCCGTTGTGAGATCGACCAACACCGGTCGGTGATTCTCCATCCTGATCCCCTTCTTCCCGTTCGCAAAGACGAGCGGCTTGCCGTGCTCGATGTAGAGGACGTTGTCGTCGCGCGTCTCCTTCTCGGTGAGAGGGAGAAAGGCGCCGTCGTTGAACACGACGCAGTTCTGGTAGATCTCCACGAAAGACGTCCCCTTATGTTCTGCGGCGCGCTTCAGGACATCGTGGAGGTGTCTCTGGTCGCGGTCCATCGCGCGGGCGATGAACGAGGCCTCGGCGCCGAGGGCAAGGAGAACCGGGTTGAACGGGTGATCGATATTCCCCATGGGGGAGGATTTCGTTACCTGACCGTAGCGCGACGTCGGCGAGAACTGCCCCTTGGTAAGCGCATAGATCTCGTTGTTGAAGAGGAGGATGTTGATGTCGATGTTCCGCCGGCATGTGTGAATGAAATGGTTCCCGCCGATGCTGAGCGCATCGCCGTCGCCGGTTGCGACCCAGACCGACAAGCCCGGATTTGCGATCTTCACACCGCTTGCGATGGCCGTGGCGCGTCCGTGGATGCCGTGGAATCCGTAGGTATTCAGGTAATACGGAAACCGGCTCGAGCAGCCGATGCCGGAAATGAATGCGAACTTTTCCTTCGGGATGCCGAGCTCGGGGAGAAGGCGCTGCACCTGGGCGAGGATCGCATAATCGCCGCACCCGGGGCACCAGCGGACATCCTGGTCCGTCTGGAAATCTCTTGCCTTGTATTTCACCGGTGTTTCAGG
>PEWR01000118.1:0-15115 GCA_002779395.1 Ignavibacteriales bacterium CG07_land_8_20_14_0_80_59_12 | reverse complement strand
TCCGAGGAGTTCGTCTATCTTCCGGTCAATGTCTTGCTTGGAGAGTGGAAGTCCAGCGACGCGGTTGAATCCGATCGTCTTGATGAGATACTTCGATTGCAGGAGCTTGCTGAGCTGTCCCAAGTTGATCTCGGGGACAAGGATATTCTTGAACCGCCGGAGGACCTCCCCGAGGTTCCTCGGGAACGGGTTCAGATGGCGGAGATGGAGATGGGACAGCTTCTTCCCCGTGGCGCGCTTTCGGTTGACGACAGCGCGGATGGAGCCGTAGGTGCTTCCCCAGCCGACGACGAGGATCTCGCCTTCAGGCTCACCGTCGACCTCCAGAAGCGGAATGTCCTCGGCGATGCGGTCGATCTTCTCCTGGCGAAGCCGAACCATGAAGTCATGGTTGTCCGGGTCGTAGCTGATGTTCCCTTCGATGTTTTTCTTCTCAAGCCCTCCGATCCGGTGTTCGAGACCGGGTGTGCCGGGGAGCGCCCAGGGGCGGGCGAGGGTTTTCTCGTCGCGCGCGTACGGCTTGAACGCGGCGCGGTCCGTGGCGAATGTGACAGAGAGGTCCGGCAGGGTCTCCGGATCGGGGATGAGCCACGGCTCGGAGCCGTTGCCGAGGTAGCCGTCGGTCAGGACGATAACGGGCGTCATGTACTTCAGCGCGAGGCGTGCCCCTTCGACGACGGTGTCGAAGCAATCGGCGGGACTCTTTGCCGCGATGACCGGGAGCGGAGCCTCGCCGTGGCGGCCGTAGAATGCCTGGAGGAGATCTCCCTGTTCGGTCTTCGTCGGGAGGCCGGTACTCGGACCGCCCCGCTGGACGTCGACGACGATGAGCGGCAGCTCGGTCATGACCGCAAGTCCGAGCGCCTCGGCCTTCAGGGAAAGCCCCGGTCCGGATGTCGTCGTTGCCGCGAGTGCGCCGGCGAACGAGGCACCGATGGCACTCGTGATGCCTGCGATCTCATCCTCGGCCTGGAATGTCTTCACGCCGTAGGCCCGGTGCTTCGCAAGTTCGTGGAGGATGTCGCTGGCGGGTGTAATCGGGTAGCTGCCGAGGAAGAGGGAGAGTTTTGCGCGTTGCGCTGCTGCGATGAGGCCGAGGGCGACCGCCTCGTTTCCGGAGACGTTGCGGTACTTTCCGGGGGCGAGCGGAGCGGGCTTGATCTGGAACCGTGTCGTGAAGATCTCGGTCGCCTCGCCGTAGCTGAACCCCGCCTTGAGGACAAGGAGGTTCGCTTCGATGAGGGACGGTTCCTTCGCGAACTTCTGCCGGATCCATTCCACCGTCGGCTCCATGGGGCGCGAAAACATCCAGAACATGAGCCCGAGGGCGAAGAAGTTCTTTGTCCGGTCGACGACCTTCGGCGAGAGCTGGAGGTCGTCGAGGGTCGAGGTGGTGAGCTTCGTGATGGCGATCGGGTAGAGGTCGTACCGCGAGAGGGAGCCGTCGTCAAGCGGGTTCGACGAGTAGCCGGCCAGCTTCAGGTTCTTGTCGTTGAAGCCGTTGGTGTTGGCGATAATAATGCCACCCTGGCGGAGGAGCTTGAGATTGACCCTGAGGGCTGCCGGGTTCATGGCGACGAGCACATCACACACGTCACCCGGGGTCAGGATGTCCTGGGCGCCGAAGTGGATCTGGAATCCGCTTACCCCGTAGGTGGTTCCCGTGGGGGCGCGGATCTCGGCCGGGTAATCCGGGAGCGTGCTCAGGTCGTTGCCGGTGATGGCGGTTGCCGTGGTGAACTGCGTTCCCGCAAGCTGCATGCCGTCCCCGGAGTCGCCGGCGAAGCGAATGGTGACATCCTGAAGATCCCTGACTGATTTTACCATCGACGTTTCCGCTCCTTGCTTCATCGTATGATTCAGTGGATTTCCCCGGGACGTTTCACCGGCATCGGCACACGGTCGGTCGCGTAGATGGCGATCCCCGTGCTCGCGTGAAACGAGCGGGACCTCAAACGTTTTCCGCAGACAACAGTCGTAACACCCCGCTGTACCGCAAAGTTCTTGACATGCCGCACGCTATTCGGCGACGACCCAGACCTTCACCTTGGCTGCGACAGCATGGTGGAGCTTCACATTGACCGTGTAGATGCCGAGTGCCTTGATCGGCTCCTCGATTTCAATCTGCTGCTTCTCGATCGAGTATCCCTTCTCCTTCAAGGCCTCCGCGACGTTCTGCGCGGTCACCGAGCCGAAGAGCTTCTCTTCCTCGCCCACCTTCATCAGGATGGTGATGGAGACCTTCTCGAGTTCAGAGGAGAGCCTCTCCGCTGCTTTCAGGCTCTTGGACTCCCGAACCGCGAGCTGTCGCTTCTCCTCTTCAAGGGCACGAAGGTTGCCGGGTCTCGCCTCATAAGCGATGCCGCGGGGGATGAGGAAGTTCCGCCCGTACCCGTCCTTGACATCGACGGCGTCGCCGATTCTGCCAAGGCTTTCGTAGTCCTTCCGTAAAATTGCTTTCATGGATTACACTCCGCGTCTATGAACGAACGTCCTGTGAGCACGACCGCTTCGTCAACGGATTGATTCCGAAACGAACGGAAGAAGGGCGAGGTGACGCGCCCTCTTGATCGCGGTCACGAGCTGGCGCTGATGCCTTGCGCACGTCCCCGTGATTCGCTTCGGGATGATCTTCCCCTGTTCGGTGATGAAGCGCCCGAGCCTTTTTTCGTCCTTGTAGTCAACATAGTCTTCCTTCGCTTCACAGAAGCGGCAGACCCGCCGTCGTTTGGCCGTCATATCTCTTGCCACATCAGACTCCTTATGAAAGATTGTGGAGAGGGTCACTCTGTCGGAGCGGTCGAAGCGGGTTTCTCCGCCACAGTCTCCTTTTTCTCGCTGTTCTTCTCGCTGAGCTTCAGATCCTCCTCCTCGGCTCTCAGCTTCCGCTCGGCGATTCTCGCGAGGGCCTTGAGAGCCTTGCTCTCGAGCACGATGGTGAGAGACCGGAGGATGTTCTCCTCAAGCTGGTACATGCGCTCGAGCTTCGGGATGATGTCGCCGGTGCCCGTGAAGCGAATGCAGACGTAGAAACCGTTGTTCCGTTTCTTGATGGGGTACGTGAAGCGCTTCCGACCCCAGCGGTTCACGTCGAGGATTTGGCTGCCGGACTTCACGAGGGAATCGCTCACCTTCGCGATGAGCCCTTCCATCTGGCTATCCTCGAGTGAAGAGTTGATGATGAATGTTGATTCGTACGTGCGCTTGATGGGTGTCACGCGGGCTACCTCCCTTCGGACGTTTGACGAACGGCCCCCGCGCTTAACTGGTATCTCCACCCACCGTAGGCGGGTGGAATGACCCCAGCAGGCGGGAGCAGGGATCGTGTGGGCTGTATGTTACTGTGTTTCGCTGTCGGCGTCTGGTATCTGTTTCTGATTGTACTCGCTCATGGTCCGTGAAAGCCCTTCCACCGGAATCTCGAGACAGGCATCGGCGGCCCGCAAGACCATCTCGTTCAGCAGCTCAGCTTCATTGTGCGCGAACCGCTCGAGAACGAAATTCGCCATCTTCGATCGGTCCTGCGGCATCGCTACCCCGGCGGTGCCCAGGCGGAGCCGGGGGAACGCATCGCTCTCGAGATGGTAGATGATCGACGCGAGGCCGTTGTGGCCGCCGTCGCTCCCCTGCTCACGGAGCCGCACAGTCCCCAGCGGCAGATTGAAATCGTCGCACACGACGACGAGGTTCTTCAGATCGATCTGCGCGGCGTCGACAACCTCCCGCACGGCGATGCCGCTGGCGTTCATGTGCGTTGTCGGTTTCACGAGGAGAACGGAATCGCCGGCGTAGTCTGTTTCGGCGATGAAGTATTCTCCTTTTCCTTCACGGAACCGTATCTTGAGCCGCGACGCGATCTCGTCCAACACCATGAAACCGGCGTTGTGCCGTGTCCCCTCGTACTGGCGACCCGGGTTTCCAAGGCCGACAAAACAGTGCACGGGTATTCCGGCTTACTCCTCCGTCTCTTCTTCCTCAGCCTTCTTCCCCTTCCCGACGACCTCGGGCTCCTTTATCTCCTCGCCTTCGACGGCAGCGCCTTCAACAGCCTCCGGAGCGGCTTCCTCCTTTACGAGTGTCGGCGGCACAACGGCCGCGACCGTCGCTTCATCGTTTGCGAGGATGCGGAAGTTCTCGTGCTCAAGGCTGCCTGCGTGGACGGAGTCGCCGATCTCGAGTCCCTCGACGTTCACCTCGATATGCTGCGGTATGTTCTTCGGCAGGCACGAGATGCGGATCCGGTGGAGCGAGTGCTGGAGGATGCCACCCGCCTTCACTCCCGTCGGGGTCCCCACAAGAACAATGGGAACCTCGATCGTGATCTCCTCATCCGCGCGGATTCCGAGGAGGTCGAAGTGGATGATGTTGTCGCTCACGGGGTCGAACTGCACGTCCTTGAGAATGCATCTGTAGTTCTCCGTCTCGCCCGCGAGCCGGAGGTCGACGATGTGGGTCTCCGATGTATAGACGAGCGGACGAAGCTTGCGTTCGTCGACGCTGAGCGGTATCGGCTGCCGGCCGTGGCTGTAGTAGATGCCTGGGATCTTCCCCTCGTGCCGGACATTCTTCGCGCGCTTGCCGATGTCACGACGAACTTCTGCTTCGAGGATGAGTTCTGCCATTCTCGACTCCTGTTAGTTTTTCTCAATATCAAAAAGAGAGCTGATCGACTCGTTCTTGTTCGTCCGGGTGATCGCCTCGGCGAACAGCTCCGCGACCGAAAGCACCTGGATCTTCGGCGACGCCCGGCGCTGCAGGACCGAGTCGGTGACGATGATCTTCTCGACCTCTGACCCTTCGATTCTTTCGACGGCCTGCCCCGAGAAGATGGCGTGCGTGCAGGCGCCGTAGACATGAACGGCACCGGCTTCCTTCAATGCCTTGACGGCGTTCGTGAACGTCCCCGCCGTGTCGATGAGGTCGTCGACGATGACGATGTTGCGTCCCTGCGCGTTGCCCACGATGTTCATGATCTCCGCGACGTTCGGCTGGGGACGGCGCTTGTCGATGAGGATGAGATCGGCGCCAAGCCGTTTCGCGTAGGCGCGCGCCATGCGGACGCCGCCGACGTCGGGAGCGACCACCGTCAAGTTCGGGATGTGCTGCTTCGCAAAGTACCTCACGATGATCGGAGAAGAGTAGAGGTGGTCGAACGGGATGTCGAAGAACCCCTGGATCTGCGCTGCGTGGAGGTCCATCGTGATAATCCGGTCCGCCCCCGCCTTCGTGAGGAGGTTGGCGACCAGCTTCGCCGTCAACGCGACGCGCGGCTGATCCTTGCGGTCCTGGCGGGCGTATCCGAAGTAAGTGATAACTGCGGTCACGCGGCTCGCCGAAGCGCGTTTCGCGGCATCGATCAAAATGAGAAGCTCGAGGAGATTCTCGGCCGGCGGGACCGTTGGCTGGATGATGAAGACATCGCCGCCGCGAATATTTTCCCCGTACTTCACCCAGATTTCGCCGTCGTTGAAATTCCTGATCTCGACGGACCCGAGGGGTTCACCGATTGCCTTCGCAATCCCTTGCGCCAGCGGCAGGTTAGCCCTGCCGGAAAAGACTCTTAGTCCGTTCATCTCCTTCCTTCGTCTAGCGCGATTTGCCGCCTCCACGCGCCCCCCTGCTCATGGCGTTCCAGCGGAGCTCACGAAGATTAAATATACAAAATCCGCTTCATCTTGTCAAACTACGCGTTTGCGGATGACAACGTGGGCAAGAGTGCCTGTCCCCAGGCTCAGGCCGTGCCGCGCCCCAACTGCCAGGCTCCGCGGGTCGTACAGAACCACCGATGAGAAGCGCGCCAGTGAGCTCCAGGTGTGGTGTTGGTAACAGCCTGTCATCATCGGGCGCACGCATGCGCTCATAATAGAGGCGTGATCGTTCGCGAGCGGCGTCGACTTCGTTGTCGCAGTGAAGAGCAGAGAAAACCAAATGCCCTATTCTTGCACTTTGGCTTGCGTTTCAATAACTTTTCAATCCATGATCTGTGCGCGTACGCACGTCATCCTGAATGACGACCGTGAACGGATCGGCGTTGACCTCTGCTACGACGATCCGCTCCGGGGGCGGCGGCCGGTCGTTATGGTGTGTCACGGCTTCCGTGTGTTCAAGGATTGGGGGCCGCACACCAGAATGCAGTGGATGAGGGATGGCTTCCTTCCGTTGAGTGCGGACGAGACATCCGAAGAACTGCGTGTTGTTGTTTCGTTCCTCGACGATCCTGAACACAGTGGGGCCCGCCTTGACATACTGGAGGCGACAGAGCGCCTCACGATACCGCTTCTGATTGTTCACGGTGCCGAGGACATGGCTGTCACGTTGGATGAGGCGCAGCAGATTCTTGCACACAGCGACCAGACAAAGACGCGTTTCGTTCTCGTCGATCATGCGGGACACGTGTACGGGGCGGGACACCCGTTCTCAGAACCGACCCCCGCACTCATCGAAGTGCTCTCGGTAACGAGTTCCTGGATTCGCGGACAAACGGGTTTCGATTCATAGAAAGGAACGACGATGGAGCATCGGTCATCACAGGCCCTGACAGTGGTGCAGCACCGGACGGCGACGCAGATCCTCTGGATCATCGGCTACGCTGCCGCCACCGCGATTGCTGCACGTGTGGAGATTCCGCACCAGCCGGTGCCTTACACTCTGCAGACGCTTGTCGTGCTTCTCTCCGGGGCTTACCTCGGCGCCGTGAACGGGGCAATCAGTCAGTTTGCATACCTCGCGATGGGCCTCCTCGGCGCGCCGGTGTTCGCGGGTGGCGCCATGGGTGCGGCCTACCTTCTTGGCCCGACGGGCGGTTACCTCCTCGCATTCCCGGTTGCGGCATGGCTGACAGGTGCACTTCTCCGCGAGCGGAAGAGCCTCCTCCTTTCATTCGGTGTCATGCTTCTCGCCGATCTTCTCATCTTCGGCTTCGGGACGATTCAGCTCTATGCAACGACGCTCCACGATTGGAGTCAGTCGGTCAGTGCCGGGTTCTTCGCTTTCTCGTGGTGGGATGCTGCAAAGGTTGGTACCGCGGCAGTTCTCTACAGCGGCATCACGTGGAAAGCCCGGGCGGGCGGCACAGGAACATCTTCAAGGTAGCGCACTTCCTCTTCTGCGCGTCAACCCGAGGAGAAGCGTAGGGAAGGCGAGAGAGCTTCGCTCGGTGAGATTCTTGGCCTTCAGTTCGTTCCGGGTCAGAATGGCCTTGCCATAGCACGGCGCTCGTTCGGACGTGCTGTCCGGGGGCTGCCAGGCTGTAGCCCCCTATTCTTTTGCTGGGTCTCCTGGCGTGTCGCCGGAAGATGGCTGACTTCCGTCGCCGGTCCGGAAGAGAATGTGATGGCGCGGTTGGAACGGTTGTGTTTTCCCCCAGCGGATGACGAGGTATCCCGTCAGCACGCCGAGGACAATCCCCGACGGGATCGTGTCAAGATAGGCTCCCCCCGCAAAGTAACCCGCAACGAGGCTCGTCATCAATCCGATGAACCCTCCGAGAACAAGTCCCGCCCCGATCTTGCAGCTGTGCTTGAGGAAGAATCCCGTCAACACACCCGTCGCGAATCCAAGCGCGGTGGACCCCAACAGCATGTCGGCGAGAAGGTCATGCGACCGCCAGGCGGCGTAAGCGCCTGCGCCGTCGACGAAGCCGAGCACCGTTCCGGCGATCGTTCCGAGGATGGGGCGCTTCAAGGCTGGCCTGCCCCTCCCTGGAAGTTCAGGTGCTTGTTCCACCGCCGGAAAAGCTCGGCTGTTGCAACGACATCACCGAGGCAGTACTTCGCGATGGCGCGGTACTCCCCCTTTTCATGGAGTTCACGAAGTGACAGTCCGGTGATCCCTTCGCTCTTGGGACTCTTGATTCCGAACGCCTTGCAGTAGAAATCGAGGTTGAATTTCCTTGTCGCACCGTAGAACGTGAGCTGTTCCAGCAGGTCGCAGTGCTCCCGCGCGTTGTATCGCGGCGGCATGAGGTTGCAGCTTGCTTTCACGCTGAGGATGGCAGACCGAATCATGACGAAAGGCGCGTCGAACCCGCGGCCGTTAAAGGTGATGACCTGATCATAGCGGGCGATGTCCCGCCAGAATTCCTGGAGGAGCCCGCTCTCGTCAGTGCCGATGAATTCAACCGTCCCGTTGGCGTCCGTCCACGATTCCCTCGTGGGTGATTCATAGAGCACCTTCCCGCGGTCGGTGTCCGGATTCAACATAGCGATCGCGATCACCCGTGACGTGAGATTGTAGAGACTCAGCTTCTCGATCGCCTCCTGCTGCTTTTCGGGTGTGTCGGCGCCGTGAAGGAGATACGTCTGTTGCGCTTCGTCGAATGAGTCAAACGGCATCCCGAGTGTTTCGATGTCAAAGACGCATCGTGCCGGCATCACGCATTCCCTCCCTGGATGAACGGTACATGGTGGAGGCTGAGGAGGTTGCCGGCCGCAAGCCTCACCACGGCCCGGAAATCTGCCTCCGCTTCCCTAAAGCTTCCCCGCTGCACGAGGAGCATTCCTTTGAGGAGAAGCCCGTCAGGGGCTTCCGGGTATAGCTTCACATGCTCTCCCATGAGTGCACGTGCTCCGCCGGAGTCTCCTTGTTCAAGTCTTGTTGACGCGGCCGCAACTGATTTCGTCTGAGTCATTTCTTTCCCCTCGTGGTCTGTGTGTCGGATGGTCGAGTTCGCCTCTCATTCCTTCTGAAGAATATCGTCGAGGACTCGACGGACGGTGTCCCATCCGAAGCCACGCCGGGCAAGGAAGTCGGCGATCTGTTTCCGCCGCTTCAGCGCATCCGCCTCGCGGCCGATGCTCCTTATTTTTTCCTGCCGTTCAAGCCTCTTGGCCGCGAGTGCGCGCGCAAATGCGAACGCCTGTTCATCGTCCGGGAATACTTCACGGATCACTGCAAGTATCGTATTCTCCGGGATTCCCTTCAGCCGGAGCTTCTGTTTCAGGACCGGCTTTCCTACCGGTCGGCGCGCCATGATGTCGCGCGCGTACATGACGGCGTAGAGACTGTCGTCCAGAAGCCCCGTGTCACAAAGCTGTTCGACAACCTTCTGGACGGTCTCCTCGCCATAATCGACGGCGAGGAGCTTCGTACGGATTTCCTTTTCGGTCCTCGGGCGCCGGTTAAGAAGGCGAAGGGCCTTCTCGCGCGCGCTCCGGAATTCCTCGTACGCTGTGATTTCTGCGACCCGCTCCGGTGTCAGCGAGTCACCGTGCCGAAGACCGAACTTGAGGAGGACTTCATCGTGAATCCCAAAGGCGAACTCGCCGTCGAGGAAGATCGATTTGCGTTGGGAGCGCTTCCGCTGCGGCTCGATCTTTGTGATGATCATGACGGCGGAATGCACTTCATCTGCATATCCTACCCCCGAAAATCATCGCGAGGTTCGCCGAAGGCGACCAAAGCTGAGACTTATGTTTTAACATAAAAGATTGCTTCGCCGCTCCTCGCAATGGTTTCTCTGACAAGGGGGTCATTCCTTGATTCACGCCCGCCGCCGGCCTTCTGCCTCATCTCCTCCCACCGCGCTTCGCCGTCGAGGGGCGTTCCTCTTTCGGGGCTGGGGTTCCACCCCCCGCCTCGTGGTTACCGCCGAGGCCGAGCTTTTCGCGCAGCTCTTTCTCAATGGTGTCGGCGATGGGCGGGTTCTCGATGAGGTACCTCTTTACGGCGTCGCGCCCCTGCCCGATGCGGTCTTCCTTGTAGGAGAACCAGGAACCGCTCTTCTGAATGACGTTCTGGTTCACCGCGGTGTCAATCAGGTCGCCCAGCCGTGAGATCCCCTCATTGTAAAGGATGTCGAACTCTGCGTCTTTGAACGGCGGAGCAACCTTGTTCTTCACGACGCGAACGCGCGTTCGGTTTCCGATGACGCTCTGCCCGTCCTTGATCGCCTCCAGCCGGCGTATATCGAGGCGGACCGATGCGTAGAACTTCAACGCGTATCCGCCGGTCGTCGTTTCCGGATTGCCGAAGATGACGCCGATCTTGAGGCGCAGCTGGTTCGTGAAGATCACGCTCGTGCCCGACTTTGAGATCGCTGAAGTGAGCTTGCGGAGAGCCTGCGACATGAGGCGGGCATGAATCCCCATCTGCGGATCACCCATTTCCCCTTCGATCTCGGCGCGGGGAGTGAGGGCGGCGACGGAATCAATGACGATCACGTCGAGTGCGCCGCTCCGCACGAGCGCTTCGACAATCTCGAGCGCTTGCTCGCCGAAGTCCGGCTGCGAGAGAAGGAGGTTGTTCACATCTACGCCGAGCCGCTTCGCGTAGTTCGCGTCAAGGGCATGCTCGGCATCGATGAACGCCGCCATGCCGCCCTTCTTCTGTGCCTCGGCAATGATGTGGAGGCAAAGCGTCGTCTTTCCAGATGATTCCGGCCCGAATACTTCGATAACCCGCCCCCGTGGCACGCCGCCAATCCCCAGGGCTGCGTCAAGCGAAATAGACCCGGTGGAGATTGCGTCAATCTTCGCGATCGGCCCTTCTCCCAGACGCATGACCGAACCACGACCGAACTGCTTCTCGATCTGTTCGATGGCGATGTTCAGTGCCTTCATGCGTGATTCTTTCTCTTCTGGCATGATCTGCCTCCTTCCATTACAGCGTTAGGGGAATCGCTTCGAGAATTGTGTAGACGGACCCGGATGGCTTAAGGTCGCTCTTCATTACAAGAATCTGCCTCACGTCGACCGGATGCGAGCGCAAAGTAACGCTCGGCAGGCTTAAAACCAAGGGATCAGTGTTTCTCGTGCCCTTCACTCGCCCGACGGTAATGTGAGGATGAAACGCCCTCTCTTCCGTCGGGAAACCGAATGGGACCGTCGCCGCTTCGACTGCATCATGCAACCGCAGAAGCGTCCCCTCTTCGTTCTCGCATCCGATCCAGATCACTCGCGGGTTCCTGCGGCTCGGGAAACATCCCGCACCGGCATAGGTGACCTTGAATGGGGGAATGCCCGAAAGTCCGCGCCGAAGCGAGTCGATGATCTCGGGAAGCTGTGCCTCTCGCACGTCGCTGAGGAACTTCAACGTGATGTGATACTTGTCGCGTGATTCCCAGCGGACCTCGGCGCCGATCTCCTTGAGCTTCGATACCGCTTCCGTAATCTGTTCTTTCACGTCGTCCGGCGTGTCGACCGCAATGAACGTCCTGATCATGAGGAGACCTCTATCAAGCCGCGCAGCGAAAGTGGTTGTTCACGGCCGCCTGAGGATCGGAAGCCCGAGCAGTTTTCGCCGCACAAGATCGAGTGCCGCCTGCGCGCTCCGTTCCTTCACGATGTGTCGCTCGCCGCCAAACCTGTATTCGTACGCTTCGGCCGCCTTCTCATCAGCATACCCGATCCAGACGAGTCCGACGGGCTTCATCGGCGTTGCACCCGTCGGGCCGGCGATACCCGTTGTCGAGATGCCGATGGACGTCCCTGCGGCGGCGCGGATGCCACGCGCCATCGCCCTGGCGGTTTCGCGGCTCACGGCCCCGTGGGCTTCAATGACCTCCCGCGGGACGCCGAGAAGCGCCGTTTTTGATTCGTTGCTGTAGGTGACCACACCTCGCTCGAACCAACCCGAGCTCCCGGGAACGTTCGTGATCCGGTGGGCGATGAGTCCGCCGGTGCACGATTCCGCGACGGAGATGGTGAGGTTCCGCTCCTTGAGGAGGTGCCCGACGATCTCCTCCATCGTTCCCTCTTCATCGCCGTACATGTAGTCTCCGCCCCGCTCCTTGAGAATTGATTCGACGCGAGCGACTTCGCTCTTTGCACTCTCGAGGTCTTTTCCCCTCACGCTGATTCTGAGCCTGACACCCAGCGCCGAAGGAAGGAACGCGAGCGTCGTCGCGCCGTCCTTTGGCAGGAACTCCTTCACATCGCCGATGCGGTCTGCCAGGTCCGACTCCGGCAGGCCGGTCGTGAGAAGCGTCCGGTGAAGGATGACCTGTCCCTGGTTGCGTGAGGAAATGAACGGGACGACGAAATCGTCCATCATTCCTTTCATCTCAACCGGAACACCGGGCATGATGATGAAATACTTGCCGCCGCGCTCAAGGAGCATTCCCGGCGCCGTCCCCCGTCGGTTTGGGATAACTGTGCATCCTTCCGGGACAAACGCCTGCCCTTCGCGTGAGGGGGTGAGCTCCAGGTTGCGGGACTTGAGGTACTCCTTCAATCCGGCGAGTGCGGTCTTGTTCCGCACGAGCCTCGATTCGAAGAACTCTGAGGCGACGGCTTTTGTGATATCGTCATGGGTCGGACCGAGCCCGCCGGTCACACAGATCACGTCCGCACGGTGGAAAGCACGCCCGAAGGCATCGCGAATCGCCGCGGCATCGTCGCCGACAGTGACAACGTTCTTGACCTCGACGCCGGCGGCGTTGAGACGATTCGCCATGAACGAAGCGTTCGTGTTGACGACCTGCCCGATGAGGAGCTCGTCGCCGATGCTGATGATCTCACCGGTCATCGCCCTACACCAGCACGGAAGCCAGCCGTACGATGCCGTTCGTGAGCAGAGCGCATATGAGATCGTCCACCATGATTCCCCATCCCCCCGGGAGCTTTTCAGAACTGCGAACGGGGAACGGTTTGAGTATGTCGAGGAGTCGGAAGATGAGAAAGGCTGCCACTCCCACAGCAATACTCTTCGGCAGCAACAGAAGCGAGATCCACATCCCGACGAATTCATCGATGACGACGATCGACGGGTCTTTGCCGTACACCGGTTCCATCCGTCCCGAGACGTAAACGCCCAGGAAAAAGAGCGCGGCGGAGAGGATGCCGAGGGTGAGCGGGTTCTCGATCCCCGGGATCGTGTAAAGGACAAGTGCGAGAAGGCTCCCGGCGGTGCCCGGTGCGATCGGCGAGTAGCCGGAGAAGGCAGCCGTGGCGATGAACCGGATAGGAAGAGAGAGGGATGAGCCCATTGACCGCTCAGGCTGCGCCGTCATCACTGTTCCGCATTGTCCCCGACCGGGAGGAAGAGATGCCTGAGGTTGTCGATCAAGTACGCAATGCCGGTCCAGAGAGTGGCCGCCGTGACAAGCAGCATGGCTATGTAAATGAGCGTCGGGCTTAGAAGCACATTGATCACTCCGCCGATCCTCGAGGTGATGACGGGAAACTGACGCAAGCCGAAGAGGACGAGCAGGTAGTAGATCAGCGTAAACTGCGCGAAGGTCTTCGCTTTTGCGCCGCGGGTCGTCGTGATCGGCTTGTTCTGAAACTCCATGTAGGAACGAAGGAGGGTGATCGAGATGTCGCGGACGACGATGATCCACACCATCCATACCGGCAACAGGCCGACGGACATGAACGCGATGAAGGCAGCCGACGAGAGGATTTTGTCGGCGAGCGGATCGAGGAATCTACCCCAGCGCGACTGGTACCCCCAGGTCCGTGCAACCCATCCGTCGTACCAGTCGGTGATTGCTGCTGCGAAGAACACGATGACGGCGCAGGCGCGTGACGTGGGGCTCTCCGAAAGGAAGAGGACGACGAAAACCGGGGTGAGGATGATCCGGAGAACTGTGAGCTGATTTGATGGTGTCATGGGAGTACTTCATCACGTATATTGAATTTAGAGAAAATACGCCGAAATTCAAATGCTCCAAGCTTCTTCTCTTGAAAGAAACCGCAGGCTTGGCTATATTGACGGGACACAGGAAGGTTGGAAAGAGTGAAGCGAGAGACTCCCACGGTTCGGCTTCTCCCGGCCGGCGAGGAAATTGAGGTCGGCACGATCTACTGTCTCGGCCGCAACTATGCGGCACACGCACGCGAGATGAATGCAGAAGTCCCCGGTAACACTGCCGTTGGAAAGGGGGAACCGATCATCTTCCTGAAGCCGCCCACGGCGATTCTTCGAGAAGGGAAGCCGATCCGCTACCCTTCACTGACGAAGTCCCTTCACCACGAACTTGAGCTCGTTGCTCTCCTCGGCGGTGGGCCGCCGGGTGCACCCGCCGATGTGCGCGTCCTCGGATACGGCATCGGCCTCGACATGACGCTGCGCGACGTGCAGGAGCGGATGAAGGCAAAGGGCCTCCCGTGGGCGGTCGCAAAAGGTTTCGACGGCTCGGCCCCCGTTTCGGATTTCGTGCCTGCGGAATCCATTCCCGATCCCGTACACCTCGAGATGAGACTCTCGGTGAACGGCCGGCTCCGCCAGCACGGGTCGACCGGCGACATGATTTTCACTGTCGATGAAATCATCTCCTACCTCTCCGGTATCTTCACGCTTCGGCCCGGGGATCTGATCTTCACAGGTACTCCATCCGGCGTGGGGCCGGTGGTGCCGGGAGACGAGATTGTCGGCGAGATCAGCGGCATCGGCCGGGTATCGTTCCGCGTCGAATGATCTCCTCCCCATCGGGGTGATGCAGAAATGGTTCACGCACGAATGCCGCCCGGCCGCCGAAGGCGGGGGCGGCTCACAACTTCCCGGATTGAGAGAGGCTGACAGCTTCATGCCACCAGAGGGTGACACAGAGAACCGCCCCGACTTCGAGCTCCCGAAATCATATGCTCCTTCCGAAGTGGAGGAGAGATGGTACCGCCGATGGGAATCTCACGGCTATTTCCACGCCGAGGTTCGCCCCGAGCGGAGGCCCTACACGATCGTCATCCCACCGCCGAACATCACGGGGATCCTTACGATGGGGCATGTCCTCAACAACACGATTCAGGACATCCTCATTCGATGGAAACGGATGCAGGGATACGAGGCGCTCTGGCTTCCCGGCACTGACCATGCGGGGATTGCGACGCAGCACGTCGTCGAGCAGTCGCTCGCGCAAGAGGGGATCAAACGGCGCGAGATCGGCCGCGAGGAGTTTCTGAGAAGGGTCTGGAAGTGGCGTGAGGAGTACGGCGGCACGATCATCCGCCAGCTCAAACGGCTTGGGACCTCGTGCGATTGGGCGCGGGAGCGCTTCACCATGGACGAGGGACTCTCGAACGCCGTGAGGGAGGTCTTCGTTCGGCTCTACGAGAAAGACCTTGTGTACCGCGGCAAGTACATTGTGAACTGGTGCCCGAATGACCACACTGCGCTCAGCGACGATGAAGTGAACATGGTCGCGACGCACGGGAAGCTGTGGTACGTGCGCTACGCG
>PEWR01000022.1:6322-7245 GCA_002779395.1 Ignavibacteriales bacterium CG07_land_8_20_14_0_80_59_12 | reverse complement strand
CTTCAATCCCAAGGAATTCAGGTACACTTACTCATCGAAGGTGGGGAACTCGTACATCTACACGACGCCGAGAGTGACCGGATTCCGATTCGTCGGGGCGGAGCCAGATGGTTTCCTCATGGCCGGGGACGTTGAGATGGATTACAACAACGTCTGGCTCGTCGTCAGAATCAAGCCCCGCAAGACGTTTATGGATGCGATCGACCCCTGCAAGTACAGAGATGTTACGGTCAGGTTCAGCTTCACCACGCAGTTCGGTGAGACAATTTCGGACGAGTATCAGGCATCGATTGTCCCGTACTAGACCCCAAGGGTAGATACTATGATTCGGATCCGGATACTGCCAGCGATCGCCGTCCTCACCCTCGTGTTCGAGGCGGCCGGTATCGGCCAGTCGAACGAGGATTACTACGCGAGGATTCGAAGGAAGATCGATGTTGACCGGGACTACTCGAACCTTTACTACGTCTCGTTTGTCGCGGAGGACGTCGTCCCGAATTACCTGGAGCTTCCGAACGCGGAGAAGAAACTTTTCCGAGCGAACGACGAGAACACGAGTTACAGATACCGGCTGATTTTCCTCAACAGCGTTGATGGAGTCGATACCCTTGTTCCACTTCGCGTCACGGAAAGCAGGACTGCCATCAGCAAAGGCGTGTACAGCCAGGACACGGGCTCCAGCGAGAGTCCGCTTATCGAGCTGGGGGATTTCCTGGAGGTCAAGAACAGCACAAATCCAAACATCTCCGGGCAGTACAGCCGGTTTCTCGATCTGATCAGGCGAATCCCGGATCATGTGGCATATCTGAATCTTCCGCCAAAGACACTGCTGACTCACGGTGTCGCCTCGCAGACCAATGCCGACTACATCAACTACCAGAAGGTGAACAGCAACCAGCCCTTTCCCGATACTGCGTCTGCGG
>PEWR01000022.1:0-6283 GCA_002779395.1 Ignavibacteriales bacterium CG07_land_8_20_14_0_80_59_12 | reverse complement strand
GTGCGGGGTATCAATTTGACGTCAGCTTCTCACAGATCAGCTTCGCACATCAGGCGATCACGGATGCCCTCGGCATGCTCGGCTTCGGGTTCGAAGCCGGATTCGGCGACCGTGTTCTGAATCTGGTCTCGTACCAGGCGCCGTATTTGAGCTGGGGAGGAAGGTTCCTCGGGAATTTCTCGGGGAACAAGAAGGACCTTTACACGCAGCCCTTCTTCGATCTTAAAGTGCTCGTCCGGTCGCGCGTGAACACGTACAAGCTGATGAACCACCTCACGCCGGGCTGGTACCCGGTCGTCTCGCTTGACAAGCCGAAGCTTAACGTCACATCCGGCGCTACGATAGACCTGAGTGTGGCAAAGTTCCTCGGTGTCCCATTCGTGAACTTTTACTACTCGGTCGGGAACTCGGACTTCAAGGGCCCCTATGTGACACAGCGGCTCGACGGCATCGACAATGCTTATTTCTCGACCTCCCAGTTAGAGACGTCCCTCTCATTCTACTGGAACGCGGATGCGTCGATGCAGAACCTCTTCCGTATCGATGTCGGCGCGGGAGCCTATGACATCTGGCAGGTCCGGTATGACAACAAGGGTGAACCGAAGGACGAATCCAAGATCGCCTCCTGGGGGCGCGTCCAGCCTCTCATCGCTCTCGACTACACGCGCCTCTCTCCCGGGCAGAGGACGCTCTTCGGCGCGCAGCTTCGGTTCTTCGACAACCGGGTTACGCTGAAAGCATGGCTGAAGCTCCTCAAGATAGACATCCACGAGCTGAGACTCGAGAGCATCTACATCTCCTCGCCGATCGGAAGGTCGATGGAAGCATGGGAGAACGGGAGCGGTACCTTCATGCAACTGCGCTACCGCTTGGGTTTCTAAGAAGGATCGAGGTTGACAATGAAGAGAATGTTGCTGGGTCTTGCATGCGTTCATATCGTCGTCGCGCCGATCCTGTTCTCTCAGGCGCGGGAAGAAGTGCGGACGATCTACAACAACATCGAGTACAATACGGCGGGGTACGAGGACATTCAGCCGACATGGGTTGTCCTTGACCCGAACCTCGTTCGCGAGATCTATGTGAAACTGATGAACAAGAATGCGTTCAAGGTGGGAGATGCACGGCCGTCGGCTGACCTGATGAAGAAGAGACTCGAAGAGCTGCAGGAAGGAAAGGTAGGGGTCGTCTGCAAGCAACGGTACTACGACGACCAGCTTGAGAAACTGCAGTTCGTTTCGTTCGGTGACTCCACACCTGTTTTCGATGCGATTCAAGACTATGTCTATATGAAGGACGTGCTCGGCGAGGTCTACGGCACGATCCAGAAGAAGGACTACCCACACAAGGATGTGACGAAGGGGCTCTACGACTCAAGGCAACGCTACTACTACGACCTCAACTTCAATCTTCTCAACCCGGAAATCATGTTTTGGTCGACGACGACATCCGCGTTCCAACGGAATCGATGGCTTCTCTCCATCTTCGGACGATTCGGCAACGACGACATCGACCTTCCTTTCTGGTTCAAGGGAACGGTGATTGCCGGCCTGAAGATCACATACCTCAGCAACGTGGAGCTCAACGACCGGGAGTACAGCAAGAGTTCCATTTACCTCGGCTGGGAGGAACCGATCAGTTTCTCGATCGGGACTTCGAGCGGAAGGTTTGTGCGGCAGGTTTTCAAATCGCCGCTCCTCTTCGGCTCAGGCTCGAACCTCTTCAGCAGGCTGACGATAAGTTCGGACTACGACTACACGGGGTGGGCCCGATACCATATGCTCGGAGTCGAGGGGTCGTTCGCGGTTATCGACAAGGACTGGATGCCGGTGAGTACCCCTGATCCATTCTACTCCATCCGAAATACAATCACCGCTTCGTACGATATCCGGCACGCCTCCATCGCTGGATCGTCGAATCTCTTTGATTTCGGCGGTGGCATCTCCTGGCATGACCTGCACCGCTACTCCAGGATGACCGGACAGCTCAAGGAGATCGAATCGAAGAAGGACAACATCATACCGTATGTCGAGGCCGGAATTTCACAGGATGGTGACCTGCTCCATTACTCCATCGGCGGGGAGTTGAATGTCAACGTGAGTGAAGGGTACGGTTTCTTCGTTTTCAAGTCATTCCTTGTGCTCAGCAATACGATCGGCATCGACTTCAGGTACTTCAAGGCACTGGACTCAAGCAAGCTCACGCCCTGGCAGTACGACAACTACGTCGTTTTCTCGCCGATCATCCGAATCAACTACTGAGCTGCGGGCTGCCGTCGTTCTGGAAGCACACAAGGCCCGCCGAGGCGGGCCTTGTGTGTTTCAATGCTGATCCATGAGAGGATCAGCCCGGGGGGGAATCCCCTACCTGATTCAGGAGCCGGCTTCCTGCCGCAGCTCCCGCTCGACGATGATCCGCACACCTTCCAGCACCAGGCTCGGCTCGACGGCGGTGATGAGCCGCGACCGTGCACTGATGAGCCCGGCGAGGCCGCCAGTGACGACCACGGGAGTCCGTTCTACGCCGAGCTCCTCCCAGATCCTCCTCACAATTCCTTCCATCGAATCGACGGCGGAGAACATGATCCCGGCCTGCATACTGCTGATGGTGTCTTGCCCGATAACCGACTTGGGGAAGTGAAGGTCAATCCGGGGGAGTTTCGCCGCACGGCGATGGAGGTCTGCCGCGGCTGTCTCAATCCCTGGGGCGATCGCCCCTCCCAGGTACTCTCCTCTTGCCGTCACGACATCGAACGTCGTCGCCGTCCCGAAGTCAATGATGATGATCGGTCCGCCGTACTTCTTATAGGCGGCGGCCGCATCACAGATCCGATCCGCTCCCACGGCGGAGGGGTCGTCATAGAGAACCTTGATCCCCGTGTCAAGAGAGCCGCCGATCACGAGTGGCTCGACAGTAAGGTATTTGCGCGACATCTGTATGTAGATGTCGGTGAGGTTAGGAACGACCGATGCGATTCCGACCCGGCTGATCCTTTCCTGCTTGATACCTCGGTCACTGCTGAGGAACCGGACGATGAGCCAGCACTCGTCCATCGTCCGGGCAATCGGTGAGGTGATACGCCAGTCTGCAAGGAGGCTCTCCCCCTCGTACAACCCGAACACCGTGTGTGTGTTTCCGATATCGATCGCAAGGAGCAGAGGAGAGACTGCGGTAGCGTCATTGTTCATTGGAGTACCCTTTGGATTTCGCCTGCGTAGTAACGCCGTGTGGCGCCGGTCTGATCATGGAAGAGGAGCTCGCCTTCCGCCCCGATCCCTTCGACAAAGCCGGTGACAGACCTGTCCCCGACAACGAGAGTCACCTCGTGCCCGATGAACCGGAAGCGGCTTCTCCAGGACCGAAGTACCGCGGCGGGCTCGTCCGCGAGAGTCCTTTCAATTGACAAGAGCAGCCTCGCGAGCAGTCCCTCTCTTCCTATCTCTTTCCCGGTTTCACTCTTCAGTGAAGTTGCCCGGTCTGCGATCTCCGCCGGGAAGAGCGTCTGGTTCACATTGAGTCCGATCCCCGCAACGGTGAGCTCGTCCCCTGCCGGAACGCGCTCAAGCAGGATCCCAGCGAGTTTTCGGCCGTTCAAATAAACGTCGTTCGGCCAACGCGTTTCAACCTGTCTGCCTGTGGTCTCCTCGACTGAGCGAGCGACGGCGTCCGATATGATCAGGCTGAGTGTACCGGGATGCGCCAGTGTCCCCGGGCTGTGCAGTAGGATCGAAAACGTAAGGTTCAGGTCGGGCGAAGAATACCATGGACGGTCAAATCTCCCGCGTCCCGCAAACTGGGATTCGGCAAGGACGCACGTGCCCTCGGAAGCCCCGGCCAAAGCGAGCGAGCGGAGGTACGAGTTTGTCGAATCAACCGCGGCAAACACATACGTTGGCCTGCCGGCATGTGTTGATTCGAGAAAGGATTGAAACTTACGCAGAGAGAACATGACCAGGTCGGAATGTCCGAATGAAAGGATAGCCAAAAGACCGCTTAGAATCAAGTGAGCAAGAGGACGCGCTTTTTCAGTTGGTTCTTTGGCTCGTCTGCCAAGGCGGTCCCATCATTTCACCACGACTCTGACTTATTTTCATGCGACAGACACAAATGCAACAGGAGTGTCAATGTGACATAGATGCTGACATTCATTGACCACCCGGTTGTCCAGTAACGGCGTTTTCAGACTTCTTTTTCGATGCTTGTGCGTGGCACGTTAGTTGAGGCTCTTCTGAGTCGAGGCTGACGAAGTCTGCCGGACGTTCACCGTCCGCAGGCGGAAAAGGGTTTTCAAGAAAGGGAAAGTTCATGGGAAAGATCATCGGCATTGACCTGGGCACCACCAACTCGGTGGTCGCCGTGATGGAGGGGAATGATCCTGTTGTGATCGCGAACTCCGAAGGCGCAAGGACCACCCCCTCGGTAGTCGCCTTCACCAAGGCTGGCGAGAGGTTGGTGGGCGCGGCGGCAAAGCGCCAGGCAATCACCAATCCGAAGAACACAGTTTTCTCAATCAAGCGTTTCATGGGACGGTTCTACGGTGAAGTGGAACAGGAAATGAAACGCGTTCCTTACACGGTGGTGAGGGGACCGAATGACACTGCGAGAGTCCAGATCGGCGACAGGATTTACTCGCCCCCTGAGATCAGCGCCATGGTTCTGCAGAAGATGAGGCAGACCGCGGAGGATTATCTCGGACAGAAGATCACCGATGCCGTAGTCACCGTTCCTGCGTACTTCAACGATGCACAGCGTCAGGCGACGAAGGAAGCGGGGGAGGTGGCCGGACTCAACGTGCTGCGCATCATCAACGAGCCGACCGCTGCTGCGCTTGCCTACGGACTCGACAAGAAACACAAGAGCATGAAGGTCGCCGTCTTCGACCTTGGCGGCGGTACGTTCGACATATCAATCCTCGAGCTGGGCGAGGGTGTGTTCGAGGTCCGCTCAACGAACGGAGACACCCATCTCGGCGGCGACGATTTTGATCAACGCGTTGTGGACTACATTGCAGATGAGTTTCAGAAGCTCGAAGGGGTTGATCTCAGGAAGGATCCGATGGCGCTCCAGCGCCTCCGCGAGGCCGCCGAGAAGGGGAAGATGGAGCTCTCGACCCTCCCTCAGACCGAAGTGAACCTGCCGTTTATCACGGCGACCGCTGATGGGCCGAAGCACCTCAACATGACCATCACGCGATCGAAGTTCGAGCAACTTGTCGATGACCTGATCCAGCGGACCGTCCCGCCGGTCGAGAAGGCACTGCGCGATTCTGGGCTCTCGACGAAGGAAATTGACGAGGTGATCCTCGTCGGAGGTATGACGCGTGTCCCGAAGGTCCAGCAGGTTGTCCAAGACCTCTTCGGCCGCGAGCCGCACAAAGGTGTGAACCCGGATGAGGTCGTCGCGGTGGGTGCGTCCATCCAGGGCGGTGTCCTTGCCGGTGAAGTCCACGATGTTCTTCTTCTGGACGTGACACCACTTTCGCTCGGCATCGAGACTCTGGGCGGTGTCATGACAACGCTCATCACGTCGAACACGACCATACCGACGCGCAAGAGCGAAGTCTTCTCAACCGCGGCGGACAGCCAGACGTCCGTGGAGATCCATATTCTGCAGGGAGAGCGCCCGATGGCCATTGACAACCGGACCCTCGGACGTTTCCACCTTGACGGGATTCCCCCCGCACCGCGAGGCATCCCGAAGATCGAGGTCACCTTTGACATCGACGCGAACGGCATTCTCCACGTCGCGGCGAAGGATATGGTGACCGCGCGCGAGCAGAGCATTCGGATTACTGCATCGAGCGGCCTCTCGAAGGATGAGATCGATAAGATGAAGAAGGATGCTCAGGCCCATTCCGAGGAAGACCGGAAGCGGCGTGAGGAGGCCGACGTTCGCAATCAAGCCGACACACTCGCCTTCCAGACCGAGAAGCAGCTCAAGGAGTTCGGCGCTAAGCTTACGCCGGACACACGCTCGAAGGTTGAATCGGCTAACGAACGACTGAAGGAAGCTCTCAAGACGAACAACCTCAACGAGATCAGACCCGCCATGGATGCGTTGAACGCGGCGTGGAACGAGGCGTCAACACAGATGTACCAGCAGGCGACAGCGAGCGCTGGCGCTCAGCCGCATGCGGATGCCGGCGGGCCGCAGTCTGATTCGTCCGCAAAGAAGCCGGAAGGGAAAACGGTCGAAGACGCAGATTTTGAAGTCGTTGACGACAAGGACAAACCGAAGTGACCTGAATGTACTCTGCGCGGGACGCTACCCCGCGTCGACGTCAGCT
>PEWR01000095.1 GCA_002779395.1 Ignavibacteriales bacterium CG07_land_8_20_14_0_80_59_12 | reverse complement strand
CGCAAATGGAAGAGGCACTGACAATGAGCGCAAGAGAACAAATCCGGGCGAAAGTGGTCGACTGCGTTGCTGCCGACTCGTTAAGCATGCAAGTCGTTTGTCTTTGTCACTGCGATTCCCTACACTTCCGACGTTCCCTTGTGATGCATAAGCGCTTGGCCTTGCGCTGGCACCATCGTGTGGCCTCTCCATTCATTATCAGATAGGGCTTCTGACTCATGCACAGAATCATCCTGTCCGCCATAACCTTTCTGCCCGGTGCAATCATGGCACTTATTCCGGTTATCTTTACCCAGCCCTTCAACAACGCCGAAGGACTCACCTCATACCAGAAACTGGCCCGAGATATATTCCGGGAGTTGATTGAAATCAACACGACGGTCAACAATGGCAGCACGAAAGCTGCCGAGGCGATGGCCGCGCGACTCAGGACGGCGGGATTCCCGGATAGCGATCTGCAACTAATCGGTCCGAGGCCCGAGAACAAGAACCTCGTTGTCCGATATCGAGGTGAAGGAACCAAGCGGCCGATTCTTTTCATCGCGCACCTTGATGTTGTGGAGGCGCGGCGGGACGATTGGTCGTTCGATCCGTTCACCTTTACCGAGCGAGATGGCTACTTCTACGGCCGCGGGACTTCCGATATGAAGTGCGAAGTCGCTGATATTGTCGCGAACTTCATCCGACTGAAGAAAGAAGGATTCGTTCCCAACCGCGACATTATTGTGGCTCTGACAGACGACGAGGAAACCGGCGATGCGAACGGCGTGCGATGGCTCCTGGCCACTCATCGTTCTTTGGTCGACGCGGAGTATTGCATCAACCTTGAAGGCGGTGGGGGCGATATCAGGAACGGTAAACCGGAATTGATGGAGATACAGGCAAGCGAGAAGGTCTACATTAGCTTCCAGCTCGAAGTGAAGAATCCAGGAGGGCACAGCTCGCGTCCGGTGAAGGAGAATGCGATCTACAGGCTGGCAGCAGCCCTTACTCGGCTGGCGCGATTCGAATTCCCCATCAGTCTGAATGAGACAACACGGGTGTTCTTTGAACGAACAGCCCGCCTAGAGGCGGGTCAACTGAAGAACGACATGTTGGCGATTCTCAAGGAGCCGATCGATGCTGCCGCGGCAAGCCGTCTTGCCGATTTGTCGCCGTACCATAACGCGATGATGCGGACGACATTCGTGCCGACGATGCTCAATGCAGGTCATGCCGAGAACGCCCTGCCGCAGACCGCACGAGCCGTTGTGAACTGCCGTATGCTCCCTGACGACAATGTCGAACACCTATTCAGCACGCTCAAACGCCTCGTTGCTGACAGCCTGGTTGTGATCACGCCTCTCAATGATCCATTCATAAGTCCACCGTCCCCGCTGCAAATGGATGTCCTCGAAACGGTGGAAGGTCTCACCGCTTCAATGTGGCCCGGAGTCCTTGTAACGCCGGTAATGTCCACCGGTTCGACCGACGGCAAGTATCTGCGACATGAAGGAATCCCGGTCTACGGCGTCTCAGGGATGTTCACAGATATGGACGACGTTCGCGCTCACGGCAAAGATGAGCGCATTGGTGTGAAAGAATTCTATGACGGTGTCGAGTTCATGTATGGGTTTGTCAAGGGTCTGACCTCGGGATCATAGCCCTGGGAAAAGATCAAAGAGGAGGATGAGTTCTTATGTTCAAGACCGTTGGCAGCATTATCGGATTTCTTCTTGGGACTGGTCTGACTGTCGGTCTGTTGCTTACTCCGCATTTGCTACCTTGGGTTTCTGTTTACCGTGCAGGAATTGGGTGGTCATTCCTGCAAGTCTTAGGCGTAGCAGGTGCCGGCTTATTCCTTCTTGCACTTACCCTTTGGATAGCGGGTAGGTTAATCGATGGGGCCGAATCGTGGCGAGAAACGAGGGTAATCGTTGGCGCAGCCCTTATCGCGGTTGTGGCGAATACTCTCTATAGCTTTATGGTTGAACTCTTCGCGTTTGGGAGCGGCATGCGCGTGCTTGTTGCAGCTTTGGGTGTGCCAGTGATCTATGGGAACTTGGCGGCCGTTCTAGGTAAGACAAGCTTGAAAGACTCGATGACCAACATCTTTTCTGGAGCGTTGATGACCATGGGGGCTGGATTCATAATAGTCGCACTGATTCGCTCTTGGTAAAAGTGAGCTGGCTCCCACCTCATCCGCTCACGCTTCTGATCGATGCTCGCTCCCGCTTTGGTTCCCGTTGGTTACCGTTCAGCTTGAAAGTGAGCACCGACGGGGATATATTGTCAAGTTGTACGTTCATGGTGAATCCACGCCGCACAGCCGGCATCTTTTGTTCTCAGGGGGAGGGAGAGTTCTCGAGATAGCAGAGGCGATGCGAAATGCAACTGCGGTCATCACAGGCGCATCGAGCGGGATCGGCCGCGCAACCGCTCTTGTACTGGCCCGCGCTGGTGTGAGGGTCGCTCTCGCCGCACGCAACAAGGCAAGACTGGACGCAGTCAGGTCGGAGATTGAGGACGCGGGGGGAGAGGCTTTGGTTGTGCCGACTGATGTGTCGAGCCAGGAGCAGGTCGAACAGCTCGTTTCGGCGGTGATCGCGTGCTGGGGCAGAGTGGATCTCCTTGTCTGCTGCGCCGGAGAGTACGTGCGTCACCGTGTGGTGGATGTGCCTCTCTCGGACGTTGAGCGCTCGATGGCGGTGAACTTCTACGGATCTGTGTACGCAATCCGTGAAGTACTGCCGGGCATGCTCGAGCGAAGGCATGGCCACATCATCCTCGTCACTTCGATGGACGCACGCAAGGGACTGCCGCTTGATGCGCCGTACGTCGCAGCCAAGGCCGCGCTCACGGAGTATGCCGGTGTCCTAAGGCAGGAGTGCCGGGGGACCGGTGTGGAAGTATTCACTGTTCTTCCCGGCCGGGTTGATACACCGATGATCTCCAACATTGATGTCCCGTGGATCTCGGCGAAGATACCGCCGGAGAAAGTGGCCACTGCGATCCTCAAAGCGATTCGCGGCCGGAAAGCGGAAGTCATCCTGCCGCATCAGGCGAAGCTGCTTGCCTACGTGAACACCTTTTCGCCACGCCTCGGCGACTGGTTTGTGAGGAAGCTGCGTCTTGAAGGCTGGGAAGCACAGGAGCGACATGGAGACCGTGAGGAGAAGTGAACCATGCGCATTGAGTCATACACATTGCATCGAACGAAGCCGGCGCATCCATGGCTGCAGTCCATCCACACGGCTTTCGTTCTGGGAAGAACAACCCCTCTGCTCGACGATGTCCTGCATAGACTCAAGCGCCGCTTCGAGAAGCTCGGGCACACGGTGCAGGAAAATCCAGACGACCGAACCAGAGCGATCATTACAACAGCCCCGTTCGGTGAAAACCTGAACTGGCGCGACTCACTCCTCTTCACATACCGCGGCAGGTACCGCATCTGTCATTCCCCCGCGGTCATCAGCCTCATGCATATTCGTCCCGCCGAATTCCAGACCCTTCTGGAAAGGTTTAAGATTGCGCTTGCGAAGGAGCCGCCCGCCCCAGCCGACTTTGTCTTTCCCGGCCTTGCGCCAGACGCACACCGCGTGCTCATCGAGCAAGGACGCCGCGGCGGCCCGGTTCTCTCGCTTGAGCGTCTCCTCCAGGCGCAGGCGAAATGCCTGAGAATCATTCTCGTCGTCGGCGACGATCATCCTCTTCGAGCATACCACTTCGACCTTGTAGGCGCGTATCCTCAGAGCGATGCAAGCGATCTTGACGCATTCTACACTGACATCGTCCTGCGGATCGTCACCGCCGTGAGCACGGGTGAAGTCACTGACCACGAGGTGCTTCCGGATCCGCTTCCTCGAGCAACCTGGGACTCCCTCACCACGCCGGAAGCGATGCGCATTGCCGGGCAGGAGCTTGGGAAGAGGAACTTCTTCACGGAGATGGTGAGCATCCCGGCGCTCGTGAAAGTTCCACAGATCGCAGGCGCCGTCGCAAGCCAGTACAGCGAAGGCTGCTTTGCAACGTGCGATCGCGAACTCAATGCGCTCATTGCGACGGTGACCGGGAGTGCCCGTCCGGTCGACAAGGGGAGGATCACCGAAGACGACCTTGCCGTGATCATAGGCATGCGCCCCGATAGGAAGGGAGCTATTGTGCGACAGGTGGAGGGGAAGAGAAACGACCCTCCCTCTTCCGAGGCGGTCGAGATGATCGACATGGACAATTCGCTTCCGCGCATGAAGCTGAGCGACCAATGGCCGGTCCCGGTTGAAGTCCCTGTCGTCCGCTCGAAGCTGCATGGGCACCGCGGCATCTCGATGTACAATCCTACGCTGGTTGAGTTCGTGCCGCTTGATGAGCCGTACTATCACTATCCAGTCTCCTGTGCGACTGAAGCCCAGGCTCGGGGCATCAAACGCGCGTTCAGCCGTTCTGTCGCCCTCCGCAATCAAGATGATCCTCGCCGTGTCGTGTTTACGATCCTACCCGGGCACGGGTGCGTCATCGTCGAGAAATGGAATGCCGGGAAGGCTCCGTTCCAGACAATCTGGGAGTACATGGACGCCGGCCATCTGAAAGTCGAAAACCGCATTCCTCAGGGTGTGCTGGAATTCGTCCCTTTGCCGGGCGGGAGGCTCTCCATCCGTTCAAAATAGGCGCTCCAGGGCCTTTTCCCGTCGGCACCGTGCCCTAACCTCACGAGCCCGAGTTCCGCCAGCCTGTCTCCGAGTGCTCTCTTCGCTCTTTCCTGTTCAGCGGTGCTGCAAGTTGTTGAATTTCCTATCTTTTTTCACTAATTTCGCGACAGGAAAGGTGGGGTGATCCGACCAGTTTCCTTCCTCTCTTTTGCAGATACTGAGCTTTCGCTTCCCTTGAGAGGGTCAGCATGTCTGATACCCAGGATGTCGAACGCCTGCTTCGGTCGGTCCGCGAGGAGAACGAGCGTCTCAAGCGTGCCGTCGAAGAACTCTCCGTCCTCAACGACCTTGCCCGTGCGATCGGGGCCTCCCTGAACTCTCAGGAGATTATGCAGACGATCATTCACCGTTCGCTGCGGTCGGTGCATGCCGAGCAGGGAGTGATCACGCTTGTTGAGCAGAGACAATCAGAACCGATGAAGACGCTCGTGCGGTCCATGGTGAGCTCAGCTGCGCGTCAGCTGTATCATCTTACACAGGCGTTCACAGGATGGATGTACCTGAACAAACGCCCCCTCATCGTGAATGATCCTCAACATGACGAACGCTTCCGCAGAGTCCGGTGGGATGAATCCATCCGGTCCATCCTCTGCGTCCCGATGATGGTGAAATCGGAGTTGATCGGAGTCCTTGCCGTCTTCAACAAGCGGGCAGGTGGGCGGTTCAGCGAGGATGATCAGCGGATGCTGTCCATCATCGCTGTCCAGTCGGGGCAAGTCGTGGAGAACGCGCGTCTCTACGAGGAGGAAAAACTGCTGAGGCAGATGGAAGAGGAGCTGAAACTCGCCTCGCGCATTCAGTCCGACCTCCTGCCGAAGGATTTACCGCGCATCCGTGGGTATGATGTTGCCGGGCGGACCATTCCAGCCAAGCAGGTCGGGGGCGACTACTTTGATTTTGTCTCCATCGACAAGGTGCGGACAGGAGTGTGTCTCGGAGATGTCTCAGGCAAAGGACTCCCGGCGTCGCTTCTCATGGCGAACCTTCAGGCAACGCTCAGGGGTCAGGTGCTCCCCGCAAGCAGGCCGATGGAATGCCTGGAACGCGCGAACAGACTTCTCTTCCAGAGCACCAGTCCTGAAAAGTTTGCGACCCTTTTCTTCGGCGTCCTCGATGCAGGGGAGCATCTGCTTTCCTATGTCAATGCGGGTCATGAACATCCGATTCTGCTTTCCGCGGGGGGGAACTTTGTCCAGCTCGAGAAGGGTGGGTTTCCTCTCGGACTCCTGGAGGGCTCGCAGTACGAGGAAGGTTGTGTCGAAGTGAGCGCCGGTGATGTCCTGGTGATCTACTCGGACGGCATCAGCGAGTCGATGAACGCCGACAATGAACTCTTCGGTGAGGAGAGGACCGTTGAGATCGTGAGACAGCACAGGCACCTCGGCGCCGCGGACATACTGGAAAAGGTCCTCGAAGGCGCACGGCAATTCGCCGGCGGCCGTCCGCAATCGGATGATATGACACTCGTCGTCATCAAGAGAGAGTAGCTGAAGTGTAGCGCTGTTCGATCGCGCTTGGCCGTGTCCATCGTCGCATGGAAGGCAGCACAATGATCGGCCGCACCATCTCCCATTACAAAGTCCTTGCGAAGCTCGGTGAGGGCGGGATGGGCGTGGTCTACCGGGCCGAGGACACAAGGCTCCACCGTTCCGTCGCCCTCAAGTTCCTTCCCGAAGGCATCCTTGCCACCGAGAAAGAGAAAGCCCGCTTTGCGCGCGAGGCGCAGGCAGCCGCGCGGCTTCGGCATCCGAACATCGCAACGATCTTTGACTTTGACGAAGCCGTTGACACAGAGACGGCCACCAAGCGGGCATTCATCGCGATGGAACTTGTCGAAGGAGAGTCACTGCGCGAGAGGATCTCGCGCGGCCCGTTCCCTATCGATGGGACAGTCTTCATCCTCATGCAGGTCGCGAAAGGGCTGCAGTCCGCGCATCAGCGCGGGATCGTGCATCGGGACATTAAGCCGGCGAACATCATCATTGGCGAGGACGGGACTGTAAAGATCCTTGACTTCGGCCTTGCGAAGCTGAGCGGCGAGACGAAGATCACGGAATCGGGGAAGATATTTGGGAGTGTCGCGTACATGTCCCCCGAGCAGATCGCCGGCGAAGGAGTAGACGAGCGGAGCGACATCTGGTCACTCGGCGTAGTCCTGTTTGAGATGCTGACGGGAACACTTCCCTTTCGGGGGGATCATCCGCTTGCGATGATGTACTCAATTGCAAATGAACCGCCCATTGACATTGCACAGGTCCGCCCGGACGTACCCGAAACGCTGAGCAGACTCTGCCGCCAGTGCCTCGAGAAAGAGAAGTCAAAACGGCCCCGTTCTATGCGCGAGGTCCTTGATTGCGTTGAAGAGGAGCCGAAGAGAGAGAGGGAGGGACAGATTCGGTATAGCCGCCGCCCGGTGCTGCGATGGGTCCTTGCCCTTGCCGTGGCAGCTTGCGTCGCGGTGGCAGCATGGCTGCTGATCCCGCGCATCATTTCTCCGCTCGCGTCGCGCACCGAGAAAATGCGGCTTGGAGTCCTCGAATTTCGTGATCTTACACACGATTCCTCCGTCACGGGTTGGCCTGCGATGGTTCAGAT
>PEWR01000122.1:50353-60176 GCA_002779395.1 Ignavibacteriales bacterium CG07_land_8_20_14_0_80_59_12 | reverse complement strand
AAAGAACCTTCTCATCCATACCTGCGACCGCAAAGCAGAGGATTTCACCGTTGACCCACACGACGACGCCCGAGCTGTCGCCGTTATTGCCGAGGTACCATTCGCCCCGATCGATGCTCGCGGTCACCGGCAGTGGAACGGCTTCAGTTGAGGAGCGGCAGACCTCAAGGCGGTTCATCTGCAGCATGTAGACGAAGACCATGTCGCGACGATAGAGCACCTCGGCGCACTGAACTCCGCAGTAACTTGTCACCCCGGCGCCTACAAGGTGGTATGAGTCGAGAATGGGAACATTGGCCCTGAAATCTACTTTGCCGCGGAGGAAATCTTTCACGCTGTCCGGATCCCTCGAGACGAACTCTAGAGGGGCTGTGCCGAGGCGAAGCGAATCGTAGTTTCGGATTGCGGCCGTCAGGACGTCTGCACTCGCTTTCCCCCTCCCGATCCGGAGCACCTCGGGCCTGAAGAGTATGATCGCCGCGACGGCAAGTACGAGAGCCGCGGCGGCAGGTATGAGCACGACCGGGCGAAAGGTGTGGAGAACTGGAATGTGCCAGTTGCGGCCCTTTTGTCCGCGCCGCATGGCCTGCGCGGAAGCGATGGAATTCAGGATTGCGTCGACGATGGATTGAGGTGCGGCGACCGGCTGGAGGTGCTTCGTCACCGTCCGCTTCGTGATCTTCTCGAGCTCAAGGCCAACACGGCAGGACCGGCAGCGGCCGATATGTTCTTCGAATTCCCCGAGCGCCCGGCCGACGACTTCACCGTCGACGACAGCGCTCATGAGATCATCCGCGTCACGGCAATTCACACCCACCTCATCAGGCTGACCGCGGGGTGCCTGTCACTCTTCCTCAACGTATCCCCGGTTACGTGCGTACTTCCAGAGCTTGGCCCTCAACATCTTCCTCCCCCTGTGCAGCCTTGAGCGCACGGTCCCGATCGGACAGTTAACGAACTCCGAGATCTCTTCATACGTAAATCGCTCGATATCACAGAGGATCAAAACGGTACGGAAGTCTACTGGAAGCGACTCAAGAGCCTTCGCCACGTCATCGTCGAGGAGGTTGCCGAACAGCCTCTCCTCCATGTCCGTCGTCTCGGCGGTCTCATCACGGATGCTGTTGTAGAACTCCTCGACGTCATCGTAATCAACCGTGTCCGGCTCACGGGACTCCTTGCGGTAGCGGTTAATATAAGAGTTCTTCATAATCCGGAACAACCACGCCCTGCAGTTCGTTCCTTTTTCAAACTTGTCCCAGAATCGGAAGGCCTTGAGGTAGGTTTCCTGAAGGAGGTCGTCGGCGTCGTCCGGGTTTCCGGTCATGCGAAGCGCGAAGTTGTAAAGCACATCCATGTGAGGCAGCGCCTCTGCCGAGAACTCCCTTTGCTTCTCCCTTTCCACCTCGTTGGCAGCGGTCGGAAAATAGTTGCTCGTTCGCATGGAGTACACGCCGTAGACAGGCATTTTTTTCATCTTTTAATGTTACGAAAAGGGGAAATCGCGATCAAGCGACCGACCGCGACCCGGTCTGGGCCTCTTTCCAAACCGGCGCACCGTCCAGGAACCAGATCCCGTCCCCGGACGGATCAGCGTATTCTACAGCGGCGGCGTACCACCAGGTGGTACATGAAGTATACGAGCGCAACGGTCCAGCCCGTCTTGTGGGCTGGGGTCTAGTCTAACGAATTTGAAGGATCGGTGATGGCAGGACGGCTTCATGAACCGGCGACAGAGCGATTTCGCATTCACGTTCACGCTCGCAGTTCACGGAAGCAATTGGCCTTCTCTTCGACTCATTGAACACGGGGGAGTGGGGCCAGGTTTAGCGGTGCCGTTCCCACTCCTCAACGAGGGAACAGCATGGAAGGAACACGGCACCTTCGCTTCGCGCTGCGTCAATCACGGACTCAAAGACTTTTCCCCACCCATCATAGTCGAAGGAGTCGTACGCGGTGTTGTGGAAGAGGAGCGCGGCTGCACCCCGGTACCGTTTTACTTTCTGGAGAAGTCGTGTAATGATCTGCAGGGACTCCGCAGGTGTGAGGTGCCGGTATGACTGGAACGTGCCGTCCATCGCCATGAGGGGAATCTCGAGAAGCCGCATGGGCCGCCATGTATCGAGATCGAAGGGGTGGAACAGACCTGCGAAGCCGAACCGGAATCCCTCGTGGTCGGGGAAGCCGCCTGTCGAATCGTACCGAAAGCCGAGTGCCTCGTGAATACGCCAGGTGCCGGGGACATCAAGTCTGAGGTAGTGCTGCCTCACACCGTCAACGTGCCCCGCATACCGGATGAGCTTCTCCTTCTCGCGCTCGATTCTGCTCCCGTCAGTGTATGACCGGAAACTCGGGTGGAGCCCGATCTCATGCCCGGCGTCTTTCAGCCGGGAGATCAGCCTCGCGCCGTACCCCCACCCAAGCGAGTAGCGCGCGTCGCGCCGGTCGCTTACCCCGGTCTTCAGGAAGTACGTCGCAGTAATGTTTCTCGCTCTTTCCGCATTCAGAAGCTGTTCGAGCGAAGAACGGTACGGATCGTGCGACGGGAACGAGCTCGCGAGGAATCTCCGAAGCCTCGACGTGCGGGCCTTGATGTGCGCCCCCCTCTCGTTCTGCAGGAAATACCTCACAACCTCACGGTAGATGATTCCCGCGGTCCATTTCCGGAGATAGTCGACATCATGTGTGAGGCAGACCGAGAAACTGTCGTGGCTGGGCCGGTTCCTGAGTCTCGCCCCCTTCCGCTCGAGCGCATCCTCGAGCAGGACGAAATACTGGTTCACGACCGGCTCGTGAAGGAGGTCGAACTTCGCCTGAAGGCTTGCCAGCGCAGGGAACCGCCCGAACCCATCCCGTTCGCGGGAGAACACCTCCTGCCACCCTGAGAGAAAGTAGAAGGAGCCTGCAATGAGATCACAATAGAAAACCGTCCCCGTCCCCTCCTCCCGGACGCGCCCCCAGAAGAGGGAGTCATCGAAGACGTCGAGGGCGTTTCCGTCTCCGAGCCTCACCAGCCGCGAGCGGACTGGATACGGTGCAGACCGTGCGGTGAGGAACTGCTCTGCGGCGCGGCTGGCCACAACGCGGACCTCCCCCGCCTCCGGCGTGTGGTCCGTGGATGTGTAGGAAAGAAACGGTGTTCCGGACGGTACGGAGAAACGGCTGATATACTCGACGCCGGTCCCAAGCCAGCCGGCGAACGTATCGATGACGTATCGCGCAGCCGAGGCGAGCGGGTCGGTGCATTCAACAACGACGAGAAGTCCCATCATCATCCAATTTAGCTCCGTCCCGCGGGACATTCAAGTCCGGACCGCACACTTCTTCTGCCTTCGCCCGTCTTCCTTGACAAACCGTAGACGCTTGGTTATATTGTTTTGTGGCAGTCTATAGGAAACTAGAACACACGGTGTTTCGTTGCCCCATTGACGGGCTGACGAGTTCTCACCACAGAGGGATCGATGGAAGGCAACTTCTCCAATAGAGTGCAGGAGGTCATCCGACTGAGCAGGGAAGAAGCACTCAGACTCGGTCACGACTACATCGGGACCGAGCATCTTCTTCTCGGCATCATCCGCGAGGGAGAAGGAATTGCCACGAAGATCCTTCGCAACGTTGGCGTGGATCTCTACAAGCTTCGGAAGGCGACCGAGGACACGGTGCGGACCGCCGGCGGGACGATCACGATCGGGAACATCCCGCTCACAAAGCAGGCCGAAAAGGTGTTGAAGATCACCTACCTTGAAGCGAAGCTCTACAAGTCAGACGTCATCGGCACTGAGCACCTCCTTCTCTCCCTCCTGAGGGACGATGACAACATCGCCGCGCAGATCCTCCACCAGTTTAACGTGACGTACGACGGCGTCCGCAACGAGCTCGACAGCATCGTCAGCGGTAAGCCGTCCTCCGCTTCATCTTCCACGTCTTCCGGCGGGCCTGGACCGGAGAAGAAGCCTGAGAAATCGAAAACGCCGGTCCTCGACAACTTCGGGCGCGACCTTACCAAGCTCGCCATGGAGGACAAGCTCGACCCCGTCGTCGGGCGTGAAAAGGAGATTGAGCGTGTCGCCCAGGTTTTGAGCCGCCGCAAGAAGAACAATCCTGTCCTCATCGGTGAGCCGGGGGTCGGGAAGACCGCCATCGCGGAAGGCCTTGCGCTGCGGATTATCCAGAAGAAAGTGTCGCGCGTTCTCCACGACAAACGGATCGTGACGCTCGACCTCGCCGCCCTGGTCGCCGGCACGAAGTACCGGGGACAGTTCGAAGAGCGAATGAAAGCGGTGATGAACGAGCTCGAGAAGGCGAAGGACGTCATGCTCTTCATCGACGAGCTTCACACGATTGTGGGAGCGGGCGGCGCGTCGGGGTCGCTCGACGCATCGAACATGTTCAAGCCGGCGCTCGCCAGAGGGGACTTCCAGTGCATCGGGGCAACAACGCTCGATGACTACCGGCAGTACATCGAAAAGGACGGCGCACTCGATCGTCGGTTCCAGAAGATCATG
The DNA here is from genome assembly GCA_002779395.1 of Ignavibacteriales bacterium CG07_land_8_20_14_0_80_59_12. Lineage (GTDB taxonomy): Bacteria > Bacteroidota > Ignavibacteria > 0-14-0-80-59-12 > 0-14-0-80-59-12 > 0-14-0-80-59-12. The sequence continues at coordinate 55,671 of PEWR01000122.1, read as the reverse complement.
GTCGACCCGACAACCGTCGACGAGACCATCCAGATTCTCAAGAACATCAAGTACAAGTATGAAGAGCACCACGGCGTCCACTACGACGACGATGCCATCACCTCATCTGTCCAGCTCAGCAACCGTTACATCACGGACCGCTACCTTCCCGACAAGGCCATCGATGTGATGGACGAGGCAGGCGCCCGCGTGCACCTCGCAAACATCCATGTCCCCGAAAACATCGTCAAGCTTGAAGAGGAAATCGAGAAGATCAAGCTGACGAAGAACCAGGTTGTGAGGAGCCAGAACTTCGAGGAGGCCGCGCGTCTGCGCGACCTTGAGAAGAAGCTCCTCGCCGATCTTGAGATCGCAAAGCGGGAATGGGAGCTGCGGATGCAGGACACCGTGTACGAGGTGACCGAGGAGCACATCGCCGAGGTCGTCTCAATGATGACCGGTATCCCCGTGAGCCGTGTCGCCCAGTCCGAGTCCGAACGGCTCCTCAGGATGGAGGACGAGCTCCGAAAGCAGGTCGTCGGTCAGGACGAGCCCATCGACCGGCTCTCGAAGGCAATCCGCCGCACCCGCGCGGGACTCAAGGATCCGAAGCGCCCGATCGGCACGTTTGTATTCCTCGGCCCAACAGGTGTGGGCAAGACCGAGCTGGCGAAGGCGCTCGCCCGGTACCTGTTCGACTCCGAGGAGGCTCTCATCAGGATCGACATGAGCGAGTACATGGAGAAGTTCACCGTCTCTCGTCTCGTCGGTGCTCCTCCAGGCTACGTCGGTTACGAAGAAGGAGGCCAGCTCACAGAGAAGGTCCGCCGCAAGCCGTACTCGGTCGTTCTCCTCGATGAGATCGAGAAGGCACACCCCGATGTTTTCAACATCCTCCTCCAGGTCCTCGATGACGGGATTCTAACCGACAGTCTTGGACGGCGGGTGGACTTCAAGAACACGATCCTCATCATGACTTCGAACATCGGGACGCGCGACATCAAGACGACCGGCAGGTTCGGTTTCGGCACAAACGATGCGGTGCAGGACCAGTATTCGCACATGAAGAGCATGATCGAGGACGCCTTGAAGCGCGTGTTCAATCCCGAGTTCCTCAACCGCATCGACGACACCATCATCTTCCACAGCCTCGAGAAGGCTGACATCATGAAGATCATCGACATCCAGATGGCCGAGCTTCAGCAGCGGATGGCCGGACTCGGAGTCACGGTTGAGCTCACGAAGGGAGCGAAGGAATTCGTCGGCGAGAAGGGGTTTGACCCCGCCTACGGCGCACGGCCCCTCCGCCGCGCGGTTCAGAGGTACGTCGAGGATCCCCTCGCCGAGGAGATCCTCCGGCACCACTTCGGCTCAGGAAGCGTGGTCCGTGCATCTTTCAACCGCAAGGCTGAAGAGCTCAGGTTCACGGATGTCTCAAAGACGGACAAGGACGAGGAGGTCGAGCACGAGGAGGAAACGAACGAAGCGAGCACCGAGTCGTGAGAGGTCATCCATACCGGATGTGACATGCGGCCCCTTACGGGGCCGCGGTCGTTTTCAGCAGGAATTCACCACGGATCTCTACGAGAAACCGACGGACTGACACGGATCACAGACCAAAGCCGAGGCACCAAGCGTGCGTCGAGACGAGAGGAAACCTCGCAAGGTCAGCGAATCACATCAATTGCCTCTTCCATGAGACCGATCCGTGCCCATCTATACGGTTTTCGTGTCATCCGCGGCTGCATTTTCTCCCCGTCAAAGGAATGTGCATTCCTTCTTGAGCGCGGCAGCGAGGCAACTAAGGTACTCGCGGCGGGGGACCTCCCTCGCTCCGAGCCTGAGGAGGTGTTCCGTGACGAACTGCGTGTCGAGGAGCGTGTAGCCTCGCGATTTCAAGCGGTCGATGAGGGCTGCGTAGGCGACCATCGACGCGTATGGTTCACGATGGAACATCGACTCGCCGAAGAACGCACTCCCCAGTGAGACACCATACAATCCTCCCGCAAGCTCTCCCCCCGACCAGGCTTCCACACTGTGCGCGAACCCGAGCCGGTGGAGCTCACAGTACGAGTCGATGATCAGACCCGAAATCCAGGTCGCATCGCGATCCCCGCAGGCACGGATCACCTCCTCAAACACGGTGTCGGTTCGCACGTCGAAGACACCCTTCCTGATGGTGCGGCGAAGGCTTCGCGTGGGGACGAACGCATCGAGCTCGATGACCGCGCGCGGGTCCGGGGAGTACCAGCCGATCTCTCCGGTCACCGCATCCGCCATCGGGAAGTAGCCGGTCGCGTAGGCGCCGATGAGAATATCGGGGGGAATGATCTGATGCCGGTCAGTGCGTTGTCTCATTTCGACGGTGCTGTCGAAGGCAGAGACTTCAGACGGGTGATGTCCGCCTCAACGCTTTTCCGCACCTCGGGGTCGCTGACAAGCGATAGAAGTGTCGTGAAATGTCTCAGCGCCGCCTCAACCTCCCCATGCTCCGATTCGAGGATCGCAAGGTTCCGGTACGCCGGTGCGAACCGGGGGTCAATCTTGATTGAGCGCTCAAAGGAGCGACGGGCGCGATCGTACTCGCCCACCTGGATAAAGAGGTTCCCGAGATTGAAATTCGCGAGGGGATGGCGCGGATTGAGCTTCATCGCCTGCACGTACTCCGCCACGGCTGTCTTCACATCCCCCAGCTGGGCGAGCGTGTTGCCGAAGTTATTTCGCGTGAAGTAGTTGTCATGGTAATCCAGAGACCGCCGGTAGGCTGCAGCAGCTTCGCGGAACTGTCCGGCGTCATAGTAGAGGTTCCCGAGGTACTGATACTCTAATGCAAAATCATCCTTCTGCTGAGGTGGGATGAAGACTTCGAGCAGAATGCCCCCCGCGAGGATGATCACAGCCGGCATCGCAAAGGGAAAGTCCCACCTCCTCACGCGCTCGACAATCTCCGTCACGGCAAACGCGCCAAGGAGCGCGAGGAATGGAACAATGGGAAGGCGGAACCGGTCGCTTACAAAGATCACAATGATGGAGAGGATGAACCCTCCCCCGATCCAGAGAAGGAGCCGAAGGCCGTTTGAGTGCCGGCCGACAGCGAAGTAGATGCCGAGGAACCCGAGGAGGCTCACGATAAGGAAGTCCGGCAGCGGGAGCTTGAGCAGGGGCGCGTAGTTCGCTCTGTAGAACTGGTAGCTTGTCCCCACCTGCGGGATCTCGTTCATCGAGAAGAACAGCGATGCCTTCCGGAGGAGGAGCGCCAGAAAGCCCCCGGGGTCGCTCCTCACGAACTCAAGCCCCTTTCCCATCCAGTAGGAGGAGACTCCGGATGGCTTCAGCAGTCGACCCGTTTCACGCTCAGCGAAATTCCGTCCGCTCGGATCGCTGTCAAGGTCAAACCCGCTGCTGTTGTAGTAGACTCCGGGGGCGTCGGGGTTGTTACCGATGAAGAAATTGAGCCCGCCGTTCGATGAAATGAGGACAAAGTCCCTCCCGGCGATCGCGTTTCGCAACGTGACCGGCGCGATGACGAGCGCGGCACCGAAGGTAAAGAGGAGCGCGGCGTGGTACCGTTCCGCCTTCGGTGAACGATGGAGCTCAATGAGGATCCAGAGGAGAACACAGAGCGCGACGAGGAGAACGTTGGGCCGGGCCAGCGCGGAGAGTCCGGCCACGACTCCCGCTGCAAGCCAGAAGTACTTCGCGGACGGACGACCGACCGCGCGGAGGAGAAGATACACCATGAGAAGCGACAGGAACACCTGGAGCGTCTCCACCAGGACCAGGTTTTCGAAGTAGATGAGGACCGGGTAGGCCGCCGTTAGGAGCGCTGCGATGAATGCGGCAGGACGCTTGAACAGGCGTTCACCGATAAGGTACACGAGGAGAACGCTCCCGATCCCGATCAGAGACTGAATGACGTGGACCAGGGGAATAGAATGCCCGAAGACACGATAGAGGACTCCAAGGAAATAGGGATAGAGCGGTGCCATGAAGAACGGCTCTCCGCTGAACCAGTCCCCGGAGTTTACCATCGTCATCGCCCACTTGTCAAAAATGGACGAGTCGGAGAAGAGGTTCTTGAAGAACGGGGCTGAGGAGATTTCGACCAGGTAAATGAAACGGAGAACCACGGCGACCGCCGCCGCGATGAGCATCCCGGCTTTCCTGTTCTCCAGAATCCCCCAGCGCATCGGGCGCGGGTCCGGAGTCTCCCGGGGAGTCGACTGTGACATTTTCTTCGCCATCATCTCTTGACTTGGTGGACGGGGCGGAGCGCGTCGCAGGCCGCTCACGTCAAATTAGGCGGGGCAGATGCGAAAAGCAAGACTCGTCTACGGGACCGTCAGGCGCCTGCATGACGTTAGGTAGACGGACAAGAGGGAAAGGCAATTTGCGGTGGCGTTCTCCGGAGGCGGCACACGGCGGCGCATGTACGAGATTCTCACCCTCGAGCCCTTGCGGAGCCGCATCCCCTGGACGATGACACACATCTTCTGGGGAGATGAACGGTGCGTTCCTCCCGACGACCCCGGGGGGAACGCTCTCATGGTACACCGCGCGCTGCTCGATCACGTGCGGCTTCCGTCCGGTAGAATTCGCGCGATGAACTGTGCCCCATCGCCTGCAGAAGGCGCGCGATCATATCTTCATAGAGATATGCAGGAATTTCACAGTTGCCGCACGAGAGGGAAATGCCGAAGGCGGTGGTGGCGGACTCAACGCTTGCGAGCCGACAGTTGAACGTCACGGCACCTCAGCCCCGTTTCCCCGGCCTGGGGGAGACGATGCGCCGTGGATCATCGGTATCCTCTCCGGAGAGCTTCCGCTCCTGGGCGATACGGATACTTTCATCAAGGACGGCGATCACCGGGTCAAGAGGGTCAATCGCGTAGGCAGCAGCCACTTCATCAAGGGCGAGGTCGAACTCCTCCTGCTCGAGCAGCTGTTCCGCGCGGGCCAGAATTTCATCAATCTCCGACCAGGTCCCATTCCCCTTGAGGTCCTGGTCTGGTTCCGCCGTGCCAGCCTGGGTACTTTCCGCCCCCACCGGCGCAGGTGGTTCCTCACCCTTCTTCGCCGACGCGTCTATCCTCTTCCTGATCTCAGCATCGAGTTCCCGCGCCTCGATGCTCATTGGGTCAATGGCAAACGCCTTCGCCGTCTCGTCGAGCGCTCCGTCGAATTCCCCTGCTTCCATGAGCTCCCCGGCCCAATCGAGCGTCTCTTTCAACTGGGACACCTTCACGCGATCGCGCTCGCGAATCCCCTCCCTGTGCACCTCTCCGGATGCCGCCTCTCCTCGCGTCTCCTCTTCCCTGTGTCTCCGCTGGGCTTCCCGC
>PEWR01000122.1:37701-50250 GCA_002779395.1 Ignavibacteriales bacterium CG07_land_8_20_14_0_80_59_12 | reverse complement strand
CCTGGGAACGCTTAATGTGAGTCCGGACCTTCTCTTCCTTGAGCCGGCGTTCGTCCTCCGCACGCTCTCGCTCCTGATGCTCCTGCAGCTTCCTGAGCTCTTCCTCCTCCTGGAGGCGCATCTCCTCCTCAAACCGGCGCCGGGCTTCGTCCTCGGCACGCCTGCGGAGTTCCTCTTCTTCGGCCTGGACTCGGCTCTGCTCTGCGCGGATTTTCTCCTCCATCACCTGGAGATCCGGTGCCAGGGGATCAATGATATAGGCACGCGCAATCTCATCGAGCGCGAGATCGAATTTCCCTGCTTCTGCAAGGGAAGAAGCTCGCTCGATGTACTTCGACACTTCCTTTTGCAGGGCGGCGGTGCGCGCCTCCTCTTCGGCCCTGATTCGCTCCTCCTCCCGTCTTCGATCCTCTTCCTCTATGCCACGCACCTCATCCTGTTCGTTCCTGATCTCCTGCTGAAGCGCCAGGACCCCTTCGTTAAGTGGATCAAGCACGAGTGCAAAGGCGAGCTCGATCAGCGCATCATCAAAATTGCCGGCAGCTCTGTACTCCCTCGCCTTCGCGACGCACGCGTTCATCTTGCGCCGCTGTGCCTCGGCTTTTGCCTCCGCCTCCGCGCGTCTTCGGCCTTCCTCCCCCAGGAGCTCCTTCTCAAGCTGTTCCCGGACCAGCTGTCTCCGCCGGACGACCTCCGCTTCGTGCCGCACCTTCTCCGCTTCCTCCCTATGCCGGATAGCCTCCCGCTCCTCTGTAATTCGGGTCTTCAGTCCGGCGACGCCCTCCGCCGACGGGTCAATGAGAGCGGCACGGTCCACTTCCTCGAGCGCGCGGTCGAACTCGCCTGCCGAAAAAGACTCCTCTGCCTTCCTGAGGTACTCGGACACCTTCTGCTGAAGCGCCGCCTTCCGTGCAGTCTGCACCTGACTCCGCTCATCGGCCTCCCTGCGCTTTGATTCCTCCTCCTCCTGCCGTCTGGCCTTCTCCGCTGCACGCCGGTTGTTCTCATCCTCGGCGAGATGCCTGATCTTCTCGAGCGCGGCGCGCTCAACCTCGGCATCCGGACTCGATTTGGGCGCTCTGCCTGCAGCCTTCTGATCGAGGAGCGTCTTCAGCCGTTCCTCGTACGCGAGGGCGTACAAATTCCTCGGATTCATGGAGCGCGCGGCACGCACCTCCTTCAGGGCACTCTCGATGTCTCCCGACTTGACGAGCCGGTCGGCGATCTTGAGGTGCCCGCTGACAGTGGCAGCACTCCCGAGGGGATCTGTTGAATCCATGTTCTTCATCGCGAGTTCTATGCGGGCCCCATACCGCCGATAATTAACGCTTTCCGGCCAAAAATGCAAACATTGTTTCTTACCCCACAGCCTGTTAACTTCATTGTCGAACGAATCTTCCAATCTTCGCAATGATTCACCCCATACGGGACCGCATCGACGCCCGGCTCCTCCTGTCGATCCTCGCGCTGACTTTCCTCGGGCTTCTCTCGATCTACAGCGCGATGCACACGGCGGGCCTCGAGCAGGTGTTCCAGCGCCAGCTCACCTGGGTCATCATCGGACTTGTTGCGCTGGTGGTCACATCACTCGTCGATTGGAAGCTCTGGCGGTTCCTCGCCTACCCAATCTACGGAGCGTCCATCTTCTCCCTTGTCCTTGTTCTCCTCTTCGGACGCACGGTGTATGGCTCAACAAGCTGGCTCGTGCTCGCCGGTCTTCAGTTTCAGCCCTCTGAGTTCTGCAAGCTCGCAACGGTGCTGGCTCTTGCACGGTTTCTGACCACTCCGGGCCGCTCCATCACTATTCCGAAGGATTTCATCCTCGCAAGCGGGTTCGTCCTCCTCCCGGTCATCCTGACAATGGTCGAACCGGACGCGGGAACCGCCCTGGTGTTCCTCGCGGTGTACATACCGATCCTCTACTGGGCCGGCGCGTCCGGCCTCTTTGTCGCATCGCTTCTGTCACCGATTGTCGTTGTCGTTGCGGCGCTCATCGGCCCGGCGGCCTTCGGAATCAGCATCGCACTCGTGCTCCTACTCCTCTTCGGCCTCGGTGGAATCCGTTTCAGCTCCGCTTTCATCTTCGCGGGGTCGGCGCTCTCCGGGATGTTTGTCCAGTTCATATTTGACCGACTCGCACCGCATCAGCAGAAGCGGATCCTCACGTTTCTCAATCCCGCCGTGGACCCGCTCGGCGCCGGATACAACATCATCCAGGCTAAGATTGCCGTCGGGTCGGGGGGCCTCTTCGGGAAGGGATTCCTCCACGGGACGCAGACGCAGCTCAGGTTCGTCCCGAAACAGTGGACCGACTTCATCTTCTGCGTTCCCGGTGAAGAGTTCGGGTTTGTCGGTGCGATTCTCATCCTCGCCCTCTTCGCCGTCGTCCTGCTTCGGGGTCTTTCGATCGCCGTCACATCGCGGAACCCTTTCGCCGGGTTCGTGGCCCTCGGGATCACCTCGATCATCGGGATCCACGTGTTCGTGAACATCGGGATGGAGCTCGGCCTCCTTCCGGTCGTGGGGATACCGCTCCCCTTTCTCAGTTACGGCGGTTCATTCTTCCTGAGCACGTCGCTCATGATGGGACTGTTGTTGAACCTCTACGCCAAACGTTCGGAGTACTGACTGATGCCACGCCAGCGCGCAACACGCCGCCGACTACGGCGGATCGCCGCACCACGGCAGGAACTCGCTCCCGCCGAGCTCCGTTGGATCTGCGACCCGGAATCGCTCGGGGTCGAGACAACTGCGGACATCACACCGTCTGAGGAGATTATCGGGCAGCCGCGGGCGCTCCGGGCACTCCGTGCGGGTCTCGGGATGAAACATGACGGCTACAACATCTTCGTCGTGGGCCCTCCCGGAACCGGGCGGACGACGACCGTGAAACGGCTCCTCAGCGAATTCGCTGCTCACCCGGCTCATCTCGAGGACAAGCTTTTTGTCCACAACTTCAAGAACCGGGACATGCCGAGGCTCATCACGCTCCCAGCAGGTCAGGGGGGCGCGTTCCGCAACGATGTGCAGCAGCTCGTCAGCATCCTCATCAAGAACATCCCCTCAACACTGGAGAGCAATGCCTACCAGGAACGCCGGAAGGCCATTATCAACAACTTCCAGGAAGAGCAGCGGTCAATCATCCGTGCTCTCGAGGAGCTCGTCAAAGCGAACGGCTTCGGCATTGTGCAGATCCAGATTGGCGCCGCGGTGAAGCCGGACATCGTCCCGCTTCACCGCGGCCAGCCGGTCAGCTTTGAAGCACTCGACGATCTCGTCAAGAAGGGGGAGATCCCGACAGCGCAGCTTGACGCGATGAAAGAGGCTCACGCCGTGCTCGAACAGAAGCTCGATGATACGCTCAAGCTCGCCCGGTCGAACGAGCGCGCGCTGAAGCAGACACTCTCCGATCTCGACAACCTCATCGTCCTGCCGATCGTGCGGAACCACACCGACGAGCTGAAGAAGAAATACCAGGACCCGAGGGTCGCCGCATACCTTGACGACGTGCAGAAGGATGTGATGCGCCGCATCCGCGAGTTCGCTGCGGAGGAGCGGGAGGGCGAGTCACAGGAGCCCCGTGAGCTCACAGCCGAGGAGTTCCCCCAGTACGGCGTCAACGTTGTCGTCGAGCACGACGGAACGACACGCACGCCGGTCGTCGTCGAGACGAACCCGAGATTCCGGAACCTCTTCGGCGTCATCGAACGGTCGGTCGATGCGAGCGGTGTTGCAAGCTCGGACTTCATGGACATCCGAGCCGGGTCGCTCCTCCGTGCGGACGGCGGCTACCTCGTCCTGAACGCGCTGGACACCCTCGTTGAGCCCGGGGTGTGGTACGAGCTCAAACGGACCCTGAGGAACGGCCTCCTCGAGATCCACAACATCGAAGGGATGGTCCCGTTCGCGGTCTCCGCACTGAAGCCGGAGGCGATCCCGATCGACCTTAAAGTGATCATGATCGGTGACATGTTGCTCTACGATCTCATGTATTTCGAAGACGACGACTTCAAGAAGATCTTCAAGATCAGGGCCGACTTCGACGTCGAGATGCCGAAGAATGAGGTCTCGATCACAAGCTATACCTCCTTCATCAAGATGATCAGCGATGAGGAGAAGCTCCAGCCGTTCGACAAGGGTGCGCTCGCAGAGGTTGTTGAGTATGGCGTCCGCATCGCCGGACGGCAGAACAAGCTCACCACGCGGTTCAATGTGATCGCCGACCTCCTCAGGGAGGGAAACTTCATCGCCGTCCAGGAGACGGCCAGTGTCGTCACGCGAGCCCACGTAAAGAAGGCCATCGAACAGCAGAACGACCGGATGAGGATGGCCGAGGAGAAGATCCGGGAGATGATCCTTGAGAACACCATCCTCATCGCAACGGACGGGATCGCCGTGGGGCAGGTGAACGGGCTCTCGGTGTACGAGGTGGGGAACTACGCTTTCGGACGTCCGGTCCGGATCACGGCGAAGATTGGCCTCGGCAAATCCGGGATCATCAACATTGAGCGCGAGGTGGCCCTGAGCGGGAAGACACATGACAAAGGGGTCCTTATTCTTGGAGGATACCTCCGCGCGAAATACGCCCAGGATAAGGCGCTCGATGTGAGCGCGAGCCTCTGTTTTGAGCAGTCGTATTCGAGCATCGATGGAGACAGCGCCTCGTCGACGGAGATCTACGCAATCCTGTCGAGCCTCTCCGACCTCCCGATACGACAGGACCTTGCCGTGACGGGCTCGATGAACCAGAACGGTGACGTTCAGCCGATCGGCGGGGTGAATTTCAAGATCGAGGGGTTCTTCGATGTCTGCCGCGCACGCGGCCTCACGGGGACGCAGGGGGTGCTCATCCCCTCCGCAAACGTGAAGGACCTCATGCTGCGCGACGACGTCATCGAAGCTGTGAAGGGAGGGACATTCCACATCTATCCCGTCGCCGTGGTCGACGAGGGGATCGAGCTCCTCACCGGCGTCCGGGCCGGCAAGAAGCTTCCTCCGGGGAGATTTGAACCGGGGACGGTGAACGGCCTTGTTGATGGCCGGCTTCGCGAATACGCACGCCGGTGGAAAGCAATGGGGGAATGATGGCGAAAGAGCGCTTCAACGAACGGCTCCGACGAACCTGCAGGGAACGCGATTCGCTTCTCTGTCTCAATCTCGACCCCGAGACGGCAAGGCTCCCCGCCGGTGTGGCGCGATCGCCGCTGCCGGTCTGGAGATTTGTACAGGAGGTGCTCGATGCGACGCTCCCCGCACTTGCAGCCGTAAAGCTCAACCTCGCGTTCTATGAAGTCCTCGGGAAAACCGGATGGGATACCATTGAGAGAATCCTCGCCTATCTTCCGGGCGATGTCATCAACATCGCGGACGGAAAGCGAAACGATATCGGCAACTCGGCCCGGATGTATGCCGAGGCGTATTTCTCTGCGCTCCCGTTCGATGCGGTCACGTTGAACCCACTTCTCGGCATCGACAGCGTCGCGCCGTTCACCGAGCGGCCCGACCGCGGTGCCTTCATCCTCGCCCTCACCTCGAATCCGTCTGCGGATGATTTCGAGAAGCGGAGGATGGGACGCGGAAGGCTCTGCGACGAGATCGCACGGAAGTGCGTTGAGTGGAACACGCGAGGCAATGTTGGCCTGGTCGTCGGCGCAACGCAGGGGAAGGACATCAGGCGAATGCGGGAGATCGCACCGGCGCTCCCCTTTCTTATCCCCGGCATCGGAGCCCAGGCAGGCGACCTCGAGCAGGCCGTTCGGTCCAGCCACGCCGATCGTAGAAGCGGGACACTCATCGCAGCAGGACGGAGCGTCCTCTATGCGGACTCGACGAACGACTACGCGGCCGCCGCGGGCCGCGAGGCCGCGCGGCTCTGCGCAGACATCAACAGGGTAAGAAAATCATTCAGGTAGACGGCAGCGTTCGGTGGATCCACCCCTTCAGGAGGAGGCCGCATGAACGAGCGATTCATTCGACAGCTCTGGAGGCAGCAGACCTTCAGAGGAGAGCTTCGCACAACCTCATCCTCCTCCATCAGTGTCATCCGCCCCGGCGTCCACAATCTCGACAGCGGGCCCGACTTTCTCGACGCGTTGGTTGAGATCGACGGCCGCCGGTTCCGCGGCGATATCGAAGTCCACGCTTCCAATAACCTCTGGCTCACCCACAAGCACCACCTTGATCCGAAGTACAACTCCGTTATCCTCCACGCCGTCATGGAGATGGGGACGAATGAGCGTTGTCCTTTCACGGAGAGCGGCCGCAAGATACCGGTCTTCGTAATGTCGGGCTTCCTCTCCACGAAGCTGCGGACGCTCTGGAAGAAGATCGTCGCCGATGACCGGGTAGAACGGCGAGGGTCGATCCCCTGCGACTCAAGGAACAGGGAGATCTCATCCACCGTCATCCGCAGCATGCTGGACAGGACGGGACGTGAACGGCTTGAGCTGAAGATCAGGAGGCAGCATGAGAGGCTGCGCGACATCATCGACCAACGGCGCTTCGGCATCAGTGAGTCATCGTCCCCGTACGAAGTGGAGATGCAGACAATCCCGCCCGCGAGCGCCGGGATCACGATGCGGGAGTACTCAGTGCTCGACGACTGGGAGCAGCTTCTTTACGAAGGGATGGCTGAGGTGCTCGGGTACTCGAAGAACTCCGTGCCATTTCTCCGGCTCACGCGGAGTCTCAGGCTGAAGACGTTAAAGCAGTTCATATCCTTGTTCCCGGGGCTTGATCCCTCCAGGGTGATTGCGGGGAGCCTGTTCGGGGCCGCCGGGCTCATTGGAGATCCGATGCCGCCGTCGCTTCCTCCCTATGTGCACGAGGCCCTCCTCGATGTCTGGGGGAACATCAGCCCGCTTTACTCGGGAAAGAGGCTCCATCGGTCCGAGTGGACATTCTTCCGCCTCCGGCCAGCGAACTTCCCGACGTACCGTCTCATGACGCTTGCGCTGATCACCGCGCGACAGATCCATTCAGGTGGATTCCTGCCGCGGTTAGTGGAGACAGTAAAGGATGGACGAGCCGACGGCCGCGGCGGAGGGAACATGATTCGATTTCTCGCGAAGGACCACGCTGCGGTGGCGGACTCCCCCGGCGAGCGGTTCTTCAGGAGCGTGGGGCGCGGACGTGCGATCGATGCGGCGGTAAACCTCTTCGTCCCCACCCTTTTCCTCTACGCTCGCCTCTTCCACGACAGACCGCTCCGCGGGGCCGTTCTCGCAGCGCTCGGCTCTCTGCCAAGGACGCAGGAAAACTCCATCACACGCCTCATGGAGCGTCGGCTGCTCCGGAAGCGGGTCCAGATTCAAGGACCGCTGCAGCAGCAGGCGCTCATTCAACTCTACAAGTTCTACTGCTCACAGGAGCGGTGCACCGAGTGCAAGATTGGGAATGCCGCCTGCTGACGCAGGATGCAGATGCTCGAGACGGTCAGGTCTTTTGCGGCTTCTTCTTCGCGGCGGGGAAAAGGACGTTGTTGAGGATGAGCCGGTAGCCCGGCGAGTTCTTATGGAGTGAGAGGTCTGTCGGCGGGTCGCCGACGGCGTGCTGGTAGTCCTCGGGGTCGTGTCCACCGAGGAAGGTGAACGTTCCTCGTCCGTAATTCCCGTGAATATACCTCACCTCGTCTGTTCCCTCCCTCTCGGCGAGGATGGTCACGTTCTTTTTGATCACCTTCCTGTTGAACGCCGTGGTTTGCCCCATGAACCCTTTGACAACCGCGACGTGGTCCTGCGTGAGCATCGTCGGGACAGGATCGTACTTTGCCGAGAAGCTGAAGAGCGTAAAGAAATCTGTGTTCGGGTCCCGAATTGGAGGGGGGTCCGACGGCGGGCTATCGATGTCCGAGTATTCGTAGCGCAGCGCGTTCATCTCGAGCTTGAAGTTCTCGAAGGCAAGGGTCTTTGAGAAGTTGAGTCTCTTCTGACAGTCGGGGTCAGGGGGATCACCATCATACATGACATCGCAGATATCGGTGTTCTCAGCGGCAAGGGCGATGTCGTAGCTGTCCGTTGCGGAGCACATTGCGAGCATGAATCCCCCGCTCCCGACGTAGTCTTTGATCGCACGAGCGACCGCTTTCTTCTCGTCGGAGACTTTCTTGAATCCAAGCTTGTGCGCCTCGGCCTCGTATAACCGCTGCTGCTCAATGTACCACGGCGCAGTGCTGAACGACGCATAGAACTTTCCGTACTGTCCGGTGAAGTCCTCGTGATGGAGGTGGAGCCAGTCGTATTCGGAGAGCTTCCCCTCCAGTACTTCGTCATCCCATATTTTCGTATACGGGATCTCCGCATACTCAAGCGCCATTGTTACGGCGTCATCCCACGGCTTGAAGGTGGGCGGGACATAGACGGCGATCTTGGGGGCCTTCTCAAGCCTCACCACGTCCATGTTGGAGTCTTCCCCTTCGATCGTTGCATAGACCTGCGCAGCGTCGGCAGGCGAGAGCATCTCGAAGCTGACACCGCGGATTCTGCATTCATTTGCCAGGATATCGTACGAATCCAGCATGAACGAACCGCACCGGTAGTTGAGGAGCCATTCGACGGGGACCCCCTTCATCAGAGCGAGATAGGCGATCCCGTAGGCTTTCAGATGGTCGGACTGTTTAAGGTCCATCGGGATGAAGAGTTTCTGCTGGCTGAAGCCGGTGACAGCGACCAGGAGGGCCAGGAGGGCGATGACAAAGATGCGTCGTGCGTTCATGAATACAACTAACAAATCGGAGAGGAGATATTCAAGCAACGGCAGCGGAGTCGCGTTTTGGCTCTCAATGACGATTCGCGTTCATTCACGCACATCCATGCACCTTCCGTCCCGCCCCTGGTTGCCTCTCTTCTCCCAACCTACTGTATCGCCTGATCGAAAGGAATCACCTTTACTTCTCCAAGCGACTTCACCAGCGGTTCAGTCTTCTTGGCAGGGGTCACGACGAGGATCACGAGGTCGTTGATCGGGAAGTACTTCTTCGCCACGCGCTGGACATACGCGAGTGTCACCTTGTCGAGTTTCTCGATGTACGTGTTGAGGTAATCCTTCGGCAGGCCGAAGAACTCCACGCCGGATATCTGCGACGCAAGCACGCCCGGACTCTGCAGGCTTCGTGCGAACTCTCCGGCAAGGTAGTTCTTTGCCTTCTCGAGCTCAACCGCCGTCGCCCCCGAGTCGCGGAACTTCTTCACCTCCCCGAGGGCCACGTCGATGATCTCCCGCACCGACGGATTCTTCGTGAAGGTGGAGATCACGTAGAGGCCGTTCACCAGGTTCGCCCTGAAGCCGCTCGAGACGCCGTACGTCAGGCTGCGCTTCACGCGAATCTCTTCCACGAGCCGGGATGTGAACCCGTTGCCGAGAATGCTGTTCGCCACCATGATCGCCGCGTAGTCGGGGTTCGTTCTCTCGATCCCCACGTTGCCGATCCGCACCTGTGTCTGTGTTACGTCCGGCTTGTCGATCATCACCACGTGGACGCCCGCGATGGCCTTCGGAGGAGCAACCGTTGACGCGTGCCGCGTCCCCTTCTTCCACTCGCCGAAGATGGACTTCAGCTCTTTCAGGATTTCATCGCTCTCCACATCCCCGACCACCGTGAGGATACTCGCGTTCGGGATGCAGGCGTCACGGTAGAGTCTCTCCACATCGTCACGTTTGATTGACTGGAGAGACGACTTTGTCCCGATCGCCGCATGGCCGTACGGATGCGTCCCGAAAACCGCCCGACTGAACGCGAGGCCTGCAATCGTTCGGGGATCCTCCTTGTACCCCTCGATCTCCGCGAGCCGGTGGGACCGTTCCCTCTGGAGCTCAGAGTCGGGGAAGCTCGGATGGAGGACCACGTCGGAGAAGAGGGCGAGGCCGGTCTTCAGGTCCTTCGAGAGGACCTCGCAACTCGCGTACGAGTAGTCAAGCTCCGCCCCCGTCGAGAGCGAACCGCCGACAAAATCGATGGCATCGGATATTTGGTTCGCGCTGCGGTTCGTCGTCCCCTGCCGGAGGAGCCCGGAGGTGAGACTGCCGAGTCCCTCCTTCCCCGGCGGATCGAACGACGATCCTCCTCTCGTCGTGAGCCTAAGCTCGACAATCGGAAGCTTGTGCCACTCCATGATGATGACTCTGAGTCCGTTGTCCAGAGTCTGGACTGTGTACGCCGGTATGTTCACTGTCTGGGCCTCTCCGATTGTAGCGAGAAAGAGGAGGATGCAGAGTGCGACGAGCAGACTCCTAAGATTCATGGAACAGGTCCTTTCGCACAGTCAGAAGCGGTATGCGAGTCGAGTTATTGCTTCGTCGGTCGCCTGCGGCGAACCTCCTCGCAATGACATTTCGGGCAAGGCTCATTCACCGCGACTCCGTGGCCTCAGTCTTTTCAGGGACGAGCGTCACAACGGTTCGGCTCCGGTCGTTGAAGTACTTGCGTGCGACGCGCTGCACATCGTCGCGTTTGGCGCTCTCGATCTTCTTGAGCACATCGAACATGAGATCATAATCGCCGTGGACGACTTCATAGAACCCGAGGAGGAACCCGCGACCCTGGTTCGTTTCGAGCCGCCGGATGTAGTTGGCCTGGGCGATGTTCTTCGCCTTCTGAAGTTCATCTGCCGACACACCGTTCTTCTGAATGTCGTCGAGGATAGCGTAGACTTCCCCTTCTGCCTGTGCAGTCGTCTTCCCGGGGCGCATCTGGACGTAAAATGTGAAGAGCCCGGGATCGATATACTCATCGACGGATGCGCTCACCTCCGCCGCGATCTGCTCGTCGTAGATGAGCGTCCGGTAGAGGCGCGAGCTCTCTCCGTGGGAGAGAATGGTTGAGAGGATCTCGAGGGGGTAGAAGTCCGAGTCATTGGCGGCAACCGACTTGTAGGCGACCGCCACCGCCGGAAGCTCTGCCACCTTGTGGAGCTCGAGCCGTTTCTCTCCCTCCTGCGCAGGCTCGGCATCGATCACCTTCCGGGGCGGCGCTTGCGCCCCGATGTCGTCGTAGGCCTTCTCGATCGCGGCGATCATCCTGTCGGTCGTGAAGTCGCCCGTGACGATGACGATCGCGTTGTTCGGAGCGTAGTAGGTCTTGAAGTAGTCCTTTGCATCATCAAGCGTAATGTTCGCGATATCCTTCATCCAACCGATTACGGGGGAGTGGTACATGGATGCAATGAACGCCCCGGCGTAGAGGTCCTCCATCATCTTCGATGTGACGTCGTTGTCCACGCTGAGCCGGCGCTCTTCCATCACGATCCCCCGCTCCTGCTCGATGTTCTCCTTTACGAGGCGGAGTGCTCGCATCCGGTCCGCCTCGAGGTTCAGGACCTTATCGAGTGTCCCGGGATTGAACTCTTCCCAGTAGTCCGTGAAATCATTCCACGTGCTCGCGTTCGAGTAGCCGCCTCCCGCCTCGATGATCTTGTCGAAGACGGTCGGGGGATACTTTGCGGACCCGTTGAACATCATGTGCTCGAAGAGGTGGCTGAGGCCGGTGATGCCCGGGCGCTCGTTCCGCGAGCCCACCTTGAAGTAGGTCGTGTAACAGATGCTGGGCACGCTGTGGTCCTCCTGCAGGAGGAGCTTGAGACCGTTCGTGAGTCTGCGTTCCGTGACCTTCGGCGTTTGCGCGTCCATGCTAGTCCCCATGAGAAATGCGAGAAAAAGTACAACGAGGATTCGTTTCATGATGGTTCTCCCCTGGCAACGACGCGACATAAGAAACACAACCGCGAATCAGCGCGAAAACACGCCGAATTGTTGCTGATCATGATTGTATGCCTGGAAAAGACGGATGTCGCATTTTGGCTCACCGCGCAAAGAGGCAACCGTGCACAACGGAGGCCTGCTTTTGCGCCCCCCTGGTCACGTGCACTCACAACGAATCGCCCCGGAGCTCGCGGATGCGCTTCCTGACATCCGCCACGTAGAGCGAGTTCGGGTAGTCCACGAGGAATGATTCATATGCCTTGATTGCGCGGGCCGGATCGCGAAAGCGGAGATCGATGATTCGCGACCGCTCAAATGTCCCATCGTCCCTGTCGATCGAGTCGGTGAACTTCACCAGGAACGAATCATACGCGGCGACGGCTGCCGGGAAATCGCCCATGCGCGCCAAGAGGCGGGCGACCATGATCGCCCCCTCATCGGCAACCGTAGAACTACTGAACCTCTTCTCGAGATCGTCGAGGACCGCCTGAGCCTCAGAGTAGCGGTGCTGGCGCTCGAGGAGTTGCGCCGTCGCATAAAGCTGCAGCGGCTCCGGATTCATCCCGGCGTTCTCGTCGATGAATGTGGAAAGCTTCAGCGCATCATTGGAGAAGTCGCCAGCGGGATTCTCCGTCAACGACTTGAGCTGCTTCTTTGCGTCTTCGAACTTCCCTGTGAGGTAGAGGAGCTGGGCGACGCCGAATGCAGCCTCGTCGCGCTCGGTGGGAGCGGCGACATTCGATGTGAGGACTCCGTCATACGTTCCCGGGGCTCCTTCGAGGTCTCCCTGTGCGATCAGGACATCCGCCTTGAGCAGCTTCGCACGGGGAACGATGCGGCTCCAGGGCATCCGGG